>NZ_CP017770.1:2776305-3084784 GCF_001857945.1 Paenibacillus crassostreae | reverse complement strand
TCACGCATACCCATGATCCCAAAATGATCATTCCGCTTCTCTTCTAATTGCATAGGGTTAAACCCACATCCATTATCTTGGATGACTACCTTCACCATTTGCGCTTGAAATGTCATCTCTACAACAACATAAGAAGCTCTAGAATGCTTGTTCACATTAGATAATGCCTCTTGTACAAGACGATAAATAGCCGCCTCCATCGCTGAGGATAACCGGCATTCCTTACCTCTTATTTCAAGTAAGGTTCGGATTTGGGTTTTCCCTTCAAAATCATGCACATATTTGCGAAGTGTAGGTACAAGGCCCAAATCATCCAAAGTCATAGGTCTTAGGTTGAATATCACCTTTCGCATTTCTTCCAGACTTGCTCGTACCTGTCCTTTAAGATCTATTACTTCTTCTTCTACCATCTTAAATTCCTGCTTCATTACCATTCTTTCTACTATTTCTGTACGAAGAACAAGATTTGCTAGTAGCTGAGCAGGACCATCATGTATCTCTCTCGCAATTCGTTTACGTTCTTCTTCCTGAGCTAGTATGATCTTCAACCCAATAAGTTGACGATTCTTGGCTGTCTCAAGAACACGACTCACTTGACTGATTTCTCCAGACAAATACTCTTTGACAACACTCATTTGCGAACCAATACTTTCAGCCCGCTCTAATGAACTCTCCACACTTCTGATTCTCTTTTGCAATTCATTACGTCTTGCCTTGAGATACATCTCTTTCTCGCGGTAAATCATCACATCAAGTTGGAGTTGGGTTGCCTTCTCATAAGCTTGTCTTATATCCTCTTCTTTATAGCGAACAAAGTCACGACTAACTTCCGTTAGCCGAATACGAGATCGCCGATAACTTAACTCAAGTTGATCTACCTTTTCTAAAGTCTCTGAAGTTTCTTTCAACACAAACTGAAACTCTTGGTTCAGTGTCTGCAATTCTTCACGAGCGCTCTCAAGAATCTCGAATATTTGATTTTTACTATTCTCTACCATTTCAATGGCATTCTTAATTACGCGATCTATCGCATCTGGTTGAAAATCCACTAGAGCTACTCTCCATTCGAATTCTGCCGTCTTAACTATTCCGTATTATAGCATAATTATGATTCAATGGTGATGGTCTTAGCTTGCTGGTTCCAATTCACGGTTAACCCTAATTGCTCAGATACTAAACGTAATGGAACTAAGGTTCTTCCCTGTGTGGCTATAGGCGCTACAACTGCGCTAAATCTCTTACCATTCAGAATAAATTCCTTCTTATTCACTGTCAAATCTAGCAATTTACCTCCGCGAATAACCGTAATCCTCTGATTAGCAGCATCCCAATTTGCATTACCGCCAAAGGCATCTAATACAAATCGAATCGGCACATAAGTTGTATTATCTTTAACAATCGGAGCTACATCCATGGCTATTGTATCACCGTTCACATTCATAGACTTCTTACCAATCGTCATCACTGCTGTTGCCTTCGCGAGACTAGCTTCACTAGATAATGAAGGAATTGTAAACTGGATATTGTCAAAAGCTACTACTCCTGTCATTGCACGTTCATCTTGTCCTTCTTCCACATTAACAACATAAAGTCGTTTCAATTGTGCGGGATATTGAATGTTAAGACTTGTTAGATCAACATTCAGGTTCTTCCAGCCTTCCCAATCGATCACCTTAGCTAAATCCACATACACTGTCTTACCACTCTGATCTACTAGTTCTGCTCTTAGCCAATTCAGACTCTTATCTCCTAAGACATCCACTGACATAGAGGTCGCAGGAGCAGAAATAGCTTTCCCCGTCGTACCATTCAATTGAGCATAAGCATACATTTTACCAATTCCCTGGGTCATATCATATTGTAGACTTAGAACTTTGGAATTCGAGTGATCTCCACTTCCTTGTGTCACAACAGCTGAACCTACCACTTGAGCTACATTACTAGTGAATGCAACAGGATAACTGACATTCTCGAAATTCTCCCACATATTACTACCAGCTTCCGAGAGTACGATAACCGTACTAAATCCATTGTATCGTCCAACAGCATAACCAACTTTCGCATTGGCATTAACAGAAGTTACAGTAAGGTTATCTCCCTCAACTTTCCCCTTGAATCCTATGAATTCCCACTTCAACGAGCTGGCAGGAATGGCTATACTTTGTCCATTCTTCGTAACAGCCGTCACTGGAATAGAAAGAGTCGTTCCTGCTATAAGTGCACCTGAAGCATTCCCTGCAGTTAAACTTGAAAGCTCATCAGCTCCTAGAACGGTCACTTTCGTACTTACTTTCGTTGTACCGCTTATGGCTGTAACGGTTGTTGTACCCGGTTGTACTCCTATGATCTTACCACCACTAATGGCTACGTTACCGTTACTTGAAGTCCAAGATGGAGTAATCTGCGCTACATCAATCGGGTTATAGTAGGTATCATAACCTTTCAAGGTATAGGAAGCCTCTTGTCCAATTAACAAGTTAGAGCTACCGCTAATTTTCAATCCCTTCAATTGCCCCTGTGGTGCTGTACTAAATACACCTAGAGCATTAACAATGCTTCGCTGTGTAGTCCCATATTCCGTGTTAAAAGCTAGTGTAGTATTCTTCTCAGCTAAAGGACGGGTTACCATCGTAGTGGAGCCCCCACCATCGAGATTCATCCCTTTCCATACACCGATATTCACCATGAACTTCTGCAGTTCTGACAGTGACATACCTGAACTATCACCATTATCTTCTACAGATACTAGATAAGCATATCGCCCATCCTGCGAGTAACCAAGAGCTGTACGAGCACGGTATCCACCAATACTATTAACATCTCTCGTAAAAGCAGACGCCTTACCGCCATTCACTAGAAGTGTATGTCCACCAATCATCATTTGTAGACTAGTAGGATCAACCACTTGTCCTGACGTCTCTGACTTGAGCGAGGAATTCACAGTCAATGGTTGTCCTATTACAAAGTGATCCTTGGCAAAAGTGGATGCTGTCCCATGTGCACGTAGAATAAACCCATCCTCAGGCACCGGTATCGTTAGAGGAGCTCCAATTGATATCTGTGTAATAACACCATTCTGTACAAGAATTTCAGAAGCCGTCGTTGAACTATCACTAGGACGATCTAACGATTTCCAATTACTTGTATACATATACATCGCATTCACATGACTAAAGGGTGAACTTGTCCCTTCAGGGTAATACGTTGTCTTATTAATTCCTGAGAGTGGGAACAATGAACCATCTTGTGCCGTTACCGTACCTTCAAAGGCATATTCATCAATCATAGGTGTACCATTCTTAGACACGGTAAAAGAGTACATACCTTTCAGATTGCCAGGTGTCGCCAATAACACACCATCTGTAATCTGGCCACCAAGAGGCGCCCATTGCGCTCCTGGACCACTCGTAATGTAATAGTCTCCATTAATTGCAGCTACTGCTCCATTCTCATTGGCCATACCTTGTGTACTCTGTCTCGTTGTAAATTGACCATCTACACCATTCATAACATCCATTTTCACATTTGAATTATGTAAATCTACACGAATAACATCAGCAAGTGCAGTTGCTTGTTTGCCAGAACGCGTTGTTGTGAATTGATATTTATATAGATTAGCGCCATAAGTAATAATTTCTTCTGAAATTTTCTTAACAGATTCCGATGCCGCATTAACGACTGTCCCTTGAATTGAATTAAATATTGGAAATCCGCTGCCCGCAACCGGACCAATCCATAATAACCCGGCTATGGTGACGATAACACACTTCTTACCTGTAGTAGTAATCAATCTATCTTTTTTCCCTTGCGAATACCTTTTCATTGATCGTTAGTCTCCCATCTCATATCTCGTTTATAATCTTATCTCTCTATTCAATTAGTAGATTTAAATTTTGCTCATACTTATATAGACTGCTTTTACAGGAAAAAGTTACGTAATTCTGTTAATTTGTTTAGAAATCTGAAATATTGTAATACATGAACTACAAAAAAAGTCGCTGAAGGAATTCAGCGACTTCTAATATATATGCCAATAACTAATTATATTCCAGCTTGTAGCTTCAAAGCCTCAGACTTGTCCACTTGTTCCCATGGCAAATCTAAATCCGTACGACCAAAATGTCCATAAGCAGCTGTCTGTTTATAGATTGGACGACGTAAATCAAGCATTTGAATGATTCCTGCAGGTCGAAGATCGAAGTTTTCTTGAATGAGTTCAACTAACTTCTTCTCACTTACTTTCCCTGTACCATAGGTATCTACATTAATTGAGACTGGTGTAGCTACACCAATAGCATAGGCCAACTGAATCTCGCATTTATCTGCTAGACCAGCAGCCACTAGGTTCTTGGCTACGTAACGAGCTGCATATGCAGCTGAACGGTCTACCTTCGTAGGATCCTTACCAGAGAATGCTCCACCACCATGGCGTGCATACCCACCGTATGTATCGACTATGATCTTACGCCCAGTCAATCCAGCATCTCCTTGAGGGCCACCAATAACAAACCGCCCTGTAGGATTAATGAAGTATTTCGTACTAGCATCAAGCAATTCTTCTGGAACAACCGGGAGGATAACATGCTCTCTAATATCCGCTTGGATCTGCTCTAACGTTATTTCTTCAGCATGTTGCGTTGATACAACGATTGTGTCCACACGAACCGGTTGATCATCCATGTATTCAATCGTTACTTGTGTTTTACCATCCGGACGTAAATATTCTAATGTACCATTCTTCCGGACTTCTGAAAGACGACGTGCAATTCGATGTGCTAAGGCGATGGGTAGTGGCATCAATTCAGGTGTCTCATTTGAAGCGAAACCAAACATAAGACCTTGATCACCCGCACCGATATCTGCTGTTTCCTTATGCATTTGCTCTAGATCACGATTCTCTAGTGCAGCATTAACCCCTTGCGCAATGTCTGCTGATTGCTCATTCAATGAAGTTAGAACTGCACTTGTATTATAATCGAAACCATATTTGGCATTCGTATAACCAATTTCTTTAATGGTGTTTCTAACAATCGATGGAATATCCACATATTCGGAATTTGTACTTATTTCACCAATAACTAGAACAAGACCAGTTGCTACTGCTACTTCACAAGCAACACGAGCATTTGGATCATTCGCCAAGAATGCATCCAATACTGCATCGGATATCTGGTCACAGATTTTATCTGGATGTCCTTCAGTAACGGACTCTGATGTGAACAAATGACGTCCTTTAATCGACATGAATTTACCTCCCTTAAGTAAGAAGAAACAAGATAGGTTCTATAATATTTTATAATTTCAAAAAATGAACCTTTTCCAATTGGAAAAGGTCGTTACGTAATCCATATTCGTCATAATAACTTATTTGAGAAACAGTGTCAATCAATTGGAATGACCATTAATGATACTCTTACAACTATATTGCGGCCTTTTTAATGATAAATCCATAGTATTATGCCTTCATTATATAAGCGTCTGCTCAGCTTGTTGTATTAACCGTTTTGTAATCTCGCCACCTACGGAACCATTCTCTCTAGAAGTGAGATGTCCCCAGCTTGAACGTCCCCGTTGGCTATATCCGCCAATTTGCCCCAGATCAGAACCAAATTCAGTATCTAATCCATCTGTTGTACTATAACCGCCTACCTGCAATCCAAACTCAGCAGCAATTTCATATTTCATTTGATCAATCATCTGTCTACTTTCGGGGACAACTTTCCGATTATTTCTTGCCATTATAATAAACACCTCCTGTATGATCATCTTACAAGAGTATTATTTGCAATAAGTCAGAGCTTACACGTATAAAAGATTGTTACTACTGGCAATAATAAGGGATAAGTTCTATTGAATAAAGAACAGTAATTATTGAATACTATAACTACCACGTACCATGACAACTAATCCATATTTATGTCCATCTTGGACCATAATACCGCGACCATCTCTCGGGAATGATAACAGATGATTTGTCGCAACAGCTTGTCCATTCACAATATCTTTACCTTCAGTCAAGTCTGCTGCACCACTTGTATCTTGGCTGTACATTATTGCTTTACCATTACGAACGATAAATTCTGCTCCTGCAGAAGCAATAAGCTTTTCACCTGGTTTTACATCAACAATCACTATTGTATCGCTTGAAGATGCTGGACTATTTCCCGTTGGTGTTGAAGGTGCAGGCACTGTAGTTGATGGTGTAGTAATTGTTGACCCACCACCTAATGCTTTTTGAATTTGTTGATCCACATAGCTTTTGGTAACTACAGGATCGTCAGATGTTCCGGGTTGGGTAGTAGAGCCAGCACCGCTGGCTGTGTTGTTGAGTAGGGAACCGAGCCACAGGCTACATCCTAATACAGCGACAGATAGTGATAACTTCCAAATTGGTTTCATAATATTCCTCCATAACATCTAATATATTCAAAAAAAAGCTGCCCCCTAAGGGACAGCCTTCTTTCAACACTTAGTGATTATTACAGACTTTCTTTATATTCAGAGAATACATTAGCTGCATTTCCTAAAGTATCTGTGATAAATTTCGAAGATGTATTGTCAGAGTTCAAGTAAATTTCAAACGCTTCACCAGTAACTGTTCCAGTATACTCGAACGTTACAACTACTTTCGTAGTATCAGCATCACGAACAACAGTTTTAACAGTAGCATCATTTCCGCCAATTTTCACAGTGAACGCAGTTGGGTTTTCAAATACAACCAAAGCTTCGTCGAAAGTAAGTGTAGCTGTGTACTGATTAGCAGCAGCTGCATTTGTAACTAAAACGCTGTTATCAACATAAGTTGGGCTAACTGAATCAGTAATAGTCTTAGTTCCAAATGCTTTCAATCCATTAGCGTTAACAGATTGAACAGCATATGGAGCAGCTTTAACATTCAATGTTACAGCTCCAACGTTAGCAGCAAATTTCTTGTCATTAGCTAATTTGAAGGTAACTTTAGCTCCGTCAATAGATGCTTCTTTCACGGAATAAGTACCACCAGTAACAGTTACTTCAAAGTCATTGTTATCAACATAAGCAAGATTACCGTCAAATTCTGCTACGATAGTATCATTACTTGTTGCTTTTGCTGATTTAAGTGAAACTACTTTAACAGACTTCTCATTCAATGCAACAGTAGCCAAGTTTCCAGCGATGTAGTTACCGTTTGTATCAGCAACGTTTACAGCACGTAGATTCAAGATACCTGAAGCATCTAGGTAACCACCATCTTTAGCAGGTAATGAGATACGAATAGTATCTGCATTGATCGCTGTTACTGTTGCCTTAGTAGGCAATGGCAAGTATGTTGCAGCAGTAGCTGAAGAGCCAAGTGAATAGTTATATTTATTAGCATCTAGAGCAGTACCTGTTCCATCAAGAGCAATTGCTTTACTGAAGTTAACTGTGATATCTACACCAGCTACATTACGATCATTACCAGGATGTGTCACTTCATAGTAAGAAGTTCCTAGTATTGTTGGTTTAGCAACATCACCTAGATTAATTGTTGTAGAGTAAGGAAGCATAACATTTCCTAGAGCAGATTGATCACGAACATTAGCAACTTCTACAGTGTATACTCCAGTATCAAGCAATCCAAGAGTACTGAATTTAACTTGTTTACCTTGTGAAGTAGATACAACTACAGGTTTAGTTACTGGATGACCATCTTGGTTGAATCCTTTGATCTTAACAACTTTACCGTCTTTATCTTTCAAAGTGTAGTTAGCAGTGTTTGTAGCATCTGTAACTAAAACAGCTTCAGTAAATTCAACAGTAAATTCTTGGCTGTTCTTATACACTTCAGCAGTTACACCAACAACTTCTGGACGGATAACATCCAATACTGGTGTTACTTTAGCCGAGCGATTTGCAGAGTTGTCACTATAATCAGTAACACCTTCAACATAAATTGTAGTTTCAGCAAGACTTAATTTGTGATCACCTGTGAATGTAGCGATAACTTTATTGTCTTCGATCTTATAAGTAGCAGTTCTGCCACTTGATGTTTGGTAGATTTTGCTTACAGATTTAACAGTTTCGTTAAATGTAATCTCAACTCTGCTCAAATCATCAGTTACAATACCTGTAATTTCAGGAGCTTCTTTATCTTCAGCTACTGTGAAGTCTTTAGTTACAGGAGCAACTTTGAATCCTGCATAGTCTTCAACATTACTTACAGACAAGGTATGAGCGCCAATTTCCAATGTTGTAGAAACAATAGCAACATTCGGGTAAGTGTATTTCACATAACCAGATACTGCTTTTCCATCAATCTTAAAGTTTGCAGTAGAAACTACAGAAGATTGTTGAACTGGCTCAGAGAATACCACTTTGAATGCTTTAGTTCCCAATCCAACAACTTCTTTAACTTCAGGAAGTGTAACATCTACTGGAGAGAACTTAACTTCTTGTGAAATTGTTTTGGAAAGGTCTGAAGCTTTAACACCTTTAACATTCAAAGTGTAGTCTTTTTGACGATCCAAAATACCTGAAGTTTGAGCAATTCTCAATTTAACAGATTTAGCATCTTCTGAAAGTGTAGCACCATCAAAAGAAAGACCTGTAATTGTGTAGTTATTAGGGTTAGTTGCACTAGCTTTGTCTACTGCACCATCAAATGCTACAGTTACTTCTTTGTAGTTATTTGCGGAAGCTGTTTCAACTTTAGTTGCACCAATTGGTGCTACTGGGTTCAATTTAGCTTCAGCTAGGAACGCTGATTCTACTAACAATGAACGTTTTGCATTAGCTTGGAAGTTAAGATCCTTGCTTAGCAATCCAGCGTTGATTGCTGCTTGAACGGAACCTTTAGCCCATTCAGTTGCAGTATTGTCTGTAGTTGTAGGAACTTCAAGATCCAATGCCTTAACTAGAACTTCAGCTAATTCTTGAACAGTTACATTAGCTTTTTGGTTGAACAATTTCTTAGTCAAGTCTTGACCTTGCATAACACCAGCAGCTGTTACTGCTTCGATATAAGGAGCAGCCCAGTTCTTAGCATTATCATAACCTGCATCATTATAAGAATGAACGTCAGTTACTTCTTTCAATCCCATAACCTTAGTAAGTACTTTCGCGAATTCAGCGCGAGTCATTTCATTTTCAAGACCTGCAGTACCATCTGGGTAACCAGAGAAGATACCTTTTGCTTTCAATGCATCATACTTATCTTGTGTTGATACCGCAGTATCAGCGAACGCTACAGAAGCAAACATTGAGAATGCCATTGCTGTAGATAAAGCTACTGATAAAATTTTCTTCATAACCTTTTTTTCTCCTCCTTGGGCATACATAACATTATTATTTTTATTTTCATTGAGTGGGCTCGTATTACTCATTTGTCGTTGCACCCCCTTTCTAGAGTTGAGCGGATAAATATAAATGATGTCTGTGACGGGTATCACAGAAACTGGTAAACGAAAATTGGTAAATATAGACTAGCATCCAATCCTACCTTAAGTATTATACAATGGGTCCAAGTTGCCGTAAAGCTAAATTTTCTAATTGATAGACAATTTTCTTCATTTGGGCATCAATGGCGAGTTCCCCTTGCTTAATGACTCTATACTTTAGACGCGCGGGTTTCTAAAAAGTTGCACCTTTTTTTAAAAAAAATCATTTTTGTTACCAAATAGCCTAAAACACAGTGAATTTTCAATAAAAAGCTCTTAATCAATGCCATTAAATAAGAAAAAGATGCCGTTCGGCATCTTTTAACGTCTTTGCTTCTATTATAGTTATTACAATTTGTTACCGAATCTTCATTGCCAATTGAATGATTTGGGCTCTTGTCTCAGGGCTATCATTCAAACTTGCATACATTTGTTCAATAGACTGTTTATTATCACGATAGGTCTTCTCATGCTTAATCGTGACATGCGACCATTGAATGAGGTTGTTTTCTGCTGTGATCAGTTCGTTATATGCTGCATGGAATCCGGTCTCAACTACAAGACCCTCCATCACTTCCTGACTAACCTCTCTAATCTTACGTGTTGTTTCAATCTTCTTCTCCAGCACACTTGCTCTATTCTCAAATACCGTCTTTGCTTTCATATAATCCATCTGAGCTTTAGAATAGATAGCTTTCATAAGTAACCTTCACCCTCTAGACAAAATTAAGTTCTAAGACATTGTACCGTAAATCGACTTAAATTACAAAGATATGTAATTGGAAATAAAGAGAGCCCTTCCCTTAATAGCATTAAGAGAAGAACTCTCTTTATTAACTAGCTTAGATTTTTCGGGAAAATATCTGTACTTTTCTTCAGAAGCTCTACCGCTATCTTAGCCGCTTCAGCACGCGTCATATAAGACTTCGGATTGAAATTATATGATGCTTTCTTCTGACCTGCTGTATTCACTACTGATCCTGACATAATACCAGCTTTGGTAACAGCTTGAATGGAAGAAAGTGCATATGCATCAATTTTACCCGAATCCAAGAATGATTTAGCAACTGCATCAGCTAACTTCTGATCATTCGCTGCAAGTTTCAATTTCAATGCTCTTGCAATCATTACTGCTGCTTGTTCACGTGTAATCGGTTGATCTGGAGCAAAAACTCCGTCTGTCAGACCAGTAACGATACCTGCACGTGTCGCTGTCTCAATGTGCGCATAATCCCAAGTTGTTGAACTTGCTCCAGGGACAAGATCAGTAAAGGTTTTATTATTATCATAATTCAAAGGTAAACTTAATCCTTTAACTAGCAGTGTAGCGAACTCACCTCTCGAAGTTTGATCATCTGCTCCAAACTGTTCAAAACGTAGGTTATTCATGAATCCCTTAGAATACAATGCGTTCAAAACATTTCGAGCCCATGAATGATTCGTAACATCAGAGTATCCACGACTCATCTTCATAACTTTGTAATAACCAAACTCATCAAATGGTACAGTGACTGTATGTTTCTTCGAATCAACTTCACCACCTATATTCTCCCATTGTCTAGTTGATGTATAACGAAAAACAGTAATCGTATATCCTGCTTCATCTACTACGTTGGAATTATAGGCAAGCTTTAAGGTTCCCCGTTGAGATGGCGTGATTTTACGTTCTGCTGCAATCGTTGGATCTCCGAAGAATGCATCAACAGAATAAGGTGCCAAACCATTGGTTGCTGGTATATATCCGGAAGATGACTTGTCTCCCTTTTCACCCAGACCACCATTAATCCAATAAACATCAGATACACTTCCGAAATTCTTCGCTTTTCCACTCGAATCGACGAATTTCAATAGGAATTCATCTGGTATACTCCATGATGGCGTTCCACTATCTTCCCCTGTTCCAGGGAAACCAATAATATTACCGTAGTCGTTGCGTCGTTCCACTACTCCAGTAGTAGGCTCTGCAATACCAAAGCGTAGCTTGGTGTCAGGATAATACTTACTTATCCCTCTAACATCTGTACTTTGCATAACTGTCCCTTTAGGAAAGCTTAACTCAATTGCTTTATTAAACACACTATATTTAGTAGAAACTTTTGGAACCATGTACTGTGCATCAACAGCAACTGTTCCTGTATAGAACACTTCTATTGTATCCGTATTTTTTGTGCCATTACGATCAATAATAATATCTATTTCAGTGGATTTATCTTGCTTTAAGCCCACATAGTCAAGTGTGAAACGATTCTCCCCTAGGTCTGTACGTTTCACCGCTTCCTCTTTATCAATAGTTACCGAAGTTGCTCCTTCAGCTTCAATGTCAAAATGAATGAAGTTCTTGTTCACCACGTACTGAGTACCCACCGATGGTTGTGGAGAAATCAAGCGATAAGCACTCTCTTCTCTTACCAGTTCAAGACGTTGACTTGTCTTAGCACCCGTTTCATTAATAAGTTCTAACGTATAAACATACGTTCCAGAAGTATCTGTCTCTAGATCATGTATTCTCATGATGAAATCTTTCTGAGATCCTGCAAATTCATAGGTATAGATTTTATCTGAAAATGTGATTGTCTCATTAACAGTAGTACTATTTGGGATATCAACGGATAATATATTCTTAGTGCCCATATTCAAGTTAGCCTTAATAGCCCCGCTCCCTCTCAAAACAAGATCATATGTTTTTAAGGTGGTCGTATACTTATTATCGTTGTAAATAAAATCAGGTGTTAAATTAAATATTTTGGTTAGTTGTTCATTTGTTGAATTGAAGTCTCTAGGTGGGAAGGTCACGCGATCATTGCCAACAGCAGGTTGGAAGTTCGTAACCGCCGAAATATTCTGATCTACAATATAGATCCGTAATTCTTTCTTCACTTCACGCGTTTGTCCATTCACGTCTATTCCTGTTCCTGTGAATATAATCCGGTTTTCTCCGAATACTAATGGACCGGTAGTTGCTGAAACAGTAAGTGGAAAATCAAATTTCCCAGTTGCAGTAAGCCAATTATCCGCAGAGGATTTAACTTTCGTACCGTTAACAAATACTTCAGCCACGAAATATGCACTACTCAAATTATCAAAATCAACATATTGACCCTCTACATCAATCAAGTTCGTTGCAGCTGAATCAATTGTATATGTCTGTCCATCAGAAAGATTTCCGACATAAATGTAGCTTTTTGATGCAAAAGAAATTGTAACATCTTTGTAGGAACTAGAACCTTCAAAATTGAAGCGCACAGTCTGGTTACCATTTTGGAACCCTGTAATCTTATAAATATATTGTGTGCTAGAAACTGCCCTCACCAAAGATGACACTGAAATAGATTGAGTTGCCAATGGTAAGTAATTTGCAATCAAATCGAAATCCGTAGGCGTACTATTAGTTGTCACCAAGATATAAAATTCACTAGAATCTAATTTTGCCCCATTAAGTGCTTCACCTGCGGGTATAATATCAGGTTTTGTCTCATCATAACCCTTCAAATATTTCAAGTCTTTAATAACTGTTTGTCCTTGCATATATTGAAAGCTAATTTTTTTGTTTATCGTTTTAGTCCCATAAGTTACTGAAAGGTTGTGTGTTTGATCTTTTAGAATAATCGTAGGATCTGCAATATCTGTATTGAAATCAAAAGAATCTATACTGAACGTAACCAAACGATATGATGGAGTATTCTGTGTAATACCTGGAATGAAAATTTCAGAACCAACTACTGGAGTCAACGTACTCGCAGAATCTATCGTGATTCCTTTATGGTACGATAACAATGCCGGGTCAACAAGGACGCTGTTTAGTGTTATGCCAGCAGATCCTTCAAAGGCAATACCATTGTTATCAGGAATCAACATCTGAGCATATAGCTTAGCACTCGTTGTATTTTCCGTATAAGTCGGATTTTCATCAAGTACACTTTGAGCGTTATTAGTTGCACCCACTACATACAATTCTACGATTGGGTTCTTCTCATCGTAATAATAGAGAGAATAATTAAACGTAAGTGTATCCGAAGCATTCTGTACAACTAACTTCAAATTATTCAAACCTGGATTGAGCAGTAATTGTGGTGTGAAGAATGTACCATCTTGTAGCAAAGATGTTGATTGTGCAGCCCCACCATTTACTGCAATAGTTACCTTAGTAGCATTTAGAGCCTTACCTTCTAATGTAATTTCGCTATTAGGTACAACAACTTGTGCACCCTCATTTAAATTAAGCTTATCTGCTCCGCCAAGAACTAAAAGTTTCTCAACATATGGAACAGCATCAAACAGAACATAGAACGTCTCAGAACGATCGTTCAAGCCTTGTGATCCCGTAAAAGTAATCTTATTCACTCCAGCATACAAAGTAACGTTAGCTTTGAAGCGATTATCCGGTCTATCCACATCAAGTTGAACCACACCCGGAGCTACATGGGTTGCATCCTCGACCCACTTAAGCCCAATTGGGTCCCAATTCAATTGTTGAATATTAACTCCTAATGTAGAACCTGTTACTTTACTGTATGTTCCAGTAATCGGCATCGCCGAATCAGTAACATGATATACATTGTCTCTTGAAATAATGTTCGGACCACTCGTCGTCAGGGCTACTGTATTCTTAAAATCTGCGACATCTGGTGTGAAATAACTGGTGGACGCATCTGCTGCCGATACAGAAGGAGTACCTCCCGGTTGAATAATCGATATGACCAGCGTCAATAATAGCATCCAAATGAATGGCTTTTTGATACGTTGCATGTAATATATCTCTCCTTTTGTTCATATTAACTATTTTATCGGTCTCAACAGCAAAAATTTGAATAACTTTGACATAAAAAAAACTATTAACCTAAAATTCAGGTTAATAGTTCTCATTTTTTCTATATAGTACATTCTTTAAAATATGGATTCCAACACTATTTCGATCTACTCTCCGCGCTTTCCTTCATCCGTAATCTTGCGAGTAGATTCAGCAATGGTCTGGTTGTTTTACCAATGAGACCAATGACCTCGGCTCCGATCTGCAGGAGGAACATCATCACGCAGATGACGACGAAGGTGACCCAGTTCGCATCGTAGAGAGCAGCTGATGATTGAATGACGGCTAGCACACCGAAGAAAGTTGCGATCCCATAAATAATGAGTACACTTTGGCGATGACTGAATCCAAGTTCACCTAAGCAATGATGTAAATGTCCTTTATCCGGTGCGAATATAGGCTTCTTCTGTACCCAACGACGAATGATTGCAAATAAAGTATCTGATAATGGCACAGCAATTATAATTAATGGTGTAATTAGTGATACAACAGCAATTTGCTTGAATCCTAATAAGGATAGCATGGCCAAGCAGAATCCTAAGAATAACGACCCTGAATCTCCCATGAATATCTTCGCAGGATGAAAGTTAAAGAATAGAAATCCAATAATAGCTCCAAGCAGAATCATACATAAAAGTGCAATCATCATGTTACCCATCAGTAAAGACATCACTAAGATTGTAGCAATGGCAATACCCGATACCCCTGCAGCAAGTCCATCTAGTCCGTCAATCAGGTTAATCGCATTCGTTACACCAACAATCCATAATATCGTTAGTGGAATTGATATCCAAGACTCCAACGCGGAGTGCGTATTATAAAAAGGTAAATTGACCACATTAACCGATATGTCAAATCCAAAAACAACAACACAAGCAGCTGCAATCTGTGCAACAAACTTCAATTTAGCAGACAATTGGAAGCGATCATCTAATGCACCAATCATCACGATCATCGTCCCACCGATTAGAAAGGCTTTGATGAAATTAGTATCCCTCACCGTCAAGTCATGCGCTACGAACGGCAATGCCAATAGAAGTGCTATCATGAAAGCTGCATAAATGGCGAGCCCACCCAAACGAGGCATAATCTTCGTATGCACTTTTCGGGCATCTGGAACATCTATTGCGCCTATTTTAAAGGCGAACTTCTTCACTTGAGGTGTTAATATGAGTGCCAATCCTAAGGATAAGACAAACGCAATGATAGATATAATTAACATTATAACCGTTCAACCTCCATTTTCTCTAACGGAATGAATTATACCCCGTCCGAAAAATAAACACCAACTCCATATTTCAGCGATTTTACGCTCAAAACAGCCCAATTAGCCTTTTTTAGCTAGATTTTGTCACGTTCTCTCTCTCGCGTAGCACTTTTACTACGAATTGAGGCAACGCAAGCATTCTTCGATATCTCTTAGGTTCACTCAAGAGGCGATGTAACCACTCTAACCCAAGTTTTTGAAAAATAACAGGTGCTCGTTTGGTCTTACCTGAGATAACATCAAAGCTACCTCCAACTCCCATGATTAATGGAACAGCCAGCTTGTCCTTATATTTCGCAATCCACGGTTCCTGAGTTACCGCATCACGAGCTACAAACAGAATATCTGGTGTAGTTGCTTTAATCTGTTCAATGACTGATTCATCTTCATCCGGACCGAAGAAGCCGTCACGATAACCAACGATATGCACACCTGGATACTGCTGTTCTAATCTGTGTGCGGTCTCCTGTATTACTTCTGCCATTGAACCAATCAAATATACTCTCCAGTGGTAGTTCTCGCCTACTCGCATTAATTCATGTAAAAGATCAAAGCCTGCAACACGTTCTTGCACAGGATCTCCACCTATACGCGCTGCCCATACCACACCTGTTCCATCAGGAACGATGAATTCAGCATTCTGCATAATTGTCATATAAGAGGAATTCTCTAGGGCAGTCATAACCATAATAGGGTTAGCCGTTATCACTTGATGAGGGGTTCCAGATTTAATGACAACTTCCGTTAAATACGCAACCGTATCCTTCATTCCCCATTTGCATACTTTTATCCCGAAGATAGGTACCGTTGGCACTTGTTGAAATCTAGGTTTATCCATGTTTCATCACCTTGTTTGCTATATATTCGACGATTGCTCTAGCAGGAGTTTTTGCTTCCTGTTTCAATTGGATAATCTGTGTAGCATGGACCTTACGCCAATCCTCTTCATGAAATAAAATACGTTCCAACTCCGAAGATATATCACCTGCATTTAGTGTTGCCGTGTTGCCTACAGCTGAAAGATCTAGTCTATTCAGAAAATGGTCAATCTTCGGATCGTAAGAAATTCCGATCATCGGTACCTGTGAATTCGCAGCATAGATTAGACTATGTAGCCTCATGGCAATAACGATCTGACATTCACTTATTTCCCTTAGCATGTCCTGAGGATGATCAACATCTGCACATAGACTAACGCGACTCCCAGTAGATCTAGTATCGCCAAGTAAATCTATCATGAACTGTGATGCTTCCACATCCGAAGGGAGATGGAAAGGTAGAAATCTAAGATGAAGGGGTTGGTGTGACATCACCTGTTGCAATCCTTCAACGATCTTCACAAGTTCCTTCCGATCTTGCTCCCAATACCGTACGGAGATACCAATTACCGGCAATGAAATAGGATCATAATTAATTACTTCATTACTTATTTCATTATTCCTTAATTGTAACCCCATCACTGGATCGGGAACGACATCAATCACGTTAGCATTTAGCCCCATCTTTTGTAGCAATTCACCCGATTGTTGGTCACGAACTGAGATATAAGCACATTTCTTAAATACAGATTTGATCATTGGATAGAACAATCCGTGATTTACCGGACCCACACCTTGAGAATAAATAAATGTAGGTTTACCCATCCATTGGGCTAACTTAATGATTCCTAGGTAATAAGGAATAGTCTTCATTCCTGTCGCATCCTGAAGCAAACTTCCACCGCCACTAATAAGACCACAACTACTCTTAATAGCTTGTCTCACTTCCCCTAACTTCATACGATGAACGGCTTCAATCCCATAAGTAGCTGACGTCCGTTCAGGATCAATCGAGAGAACCACAGGTTGGATTTGTATTCCTGCTTCAGTAGCCTGTTCTTGTAACGCTGTTAGAATCGATTGGAGAACCGCTTCGTCCCCACTATTCTTATATCCATAATACCCTGATATGACTATCTTGTGAGGCGTGGTGACCATCGTTTCCAACACCCTTCTATAATCTGCCATGCCACGATGGCAATAAGACCAATAATAAGTCCTAATCCTAACCCAAGCAGGTTGCGAACAAGCGAAATCGTAAGTGGTGTATGAATATGGGCAAATGTATCTACCATTGATAATTGACCTATCACAGCAATCACCATCAAATAAATGGCATTACGATACTTAATCGACATAAAGATCCCCAGTAAGAATATAGGATGAGCCAACAAGAATTCCTTATTACGTGGTCGAACACCAAATGTATTCTCCATAAGTGAACGGAATGTCAATTCAATCGATGATACCGACCCAGCATTACCTGTACGTTGTAAATAATACCAACCTACCACACCGATAACACCTACTACTATGACACCCAAGATGGTAATCCTACTCCGTAGGATATTGCCCAGTTGTTGACGTAAATTGCCACCACGATACAGAACAATATACAGACCCGTTAGGGCAATTGGAGCGAAATGCAATAAGCTAACTCCACGGAATTGCTCAATCATCAATTGATAAGTTACATTATTTAACAATGCAACGACAAACGGGATCGCACTCATGGAAATAATAGCCGTCTTCAGATACAGCACAATCGCATGCATTACACGACGACTCAATTTCATTTCTACCGCTTGAAGGTTGAGTCCATTAACTTTACGAACTGCTAACAACATCGCGATCGTTGGCCCACTGATGGCTACGAACAAAGCTAGTGCTTGTTCAAACAACGTTGGCTTCAACACAATGAGCCCTGCACTTCCAATAACCCCTAATATGAAAGCTGAAATGGTCAGGATTGGGAAGAAATATGAGATCATTAATGATATAAACGCCACAGCACCAATGACTACGATCAATTTAAATATCCGTTGATAAGAAGAATCTACAACGTCAAAAGATTCCGCTGGTCCGATTGTAAACCCATTACTTTCAATTTTATCGATAGCATTACCAGGATCTACAAGACTATGGATTAAATTATCCATTGGATCTGTAATCATCGCTTTCGTCGCGTTACGACTTGGAGCAGCATTTAAATAAAACATGCGGATATTACGGTCTTTGCTAGCCAAAGTGAAGCGATCAGCAATCTTCTGAACATCCAGGGCTGCATCAGCATCACTTAAAGAATATAAGCGTACGACATTGTAATCAAGAGCATAAGCCAATTGCTTCAATCCAAGTTGCGGCGCTTTTAAATTCTCAATGGTTGCAATACCTATGTTATGTTCTTTCAGTAACTCAGCAAACGCATTTAAACTCATCTGGGCCGCTTGGTCATTGTATCCTTTGACAGATTCCCCTTCGAATAGAACACGTTGTACTCCTTCAGAGGCATAATCAGATATCAATGACTCCATATAATCTGGATCATATGGAAGGCTGTCCGCCAACCGTGGCATAATGATGAACCCTTTGCTACGCAACATATTGAACGTAATGGGATCAGATTGCATTGGCTTCAATACAGCATTCTCCATTGGCGTCTCAATCATTAGCCCAGTCTGATTCTCATAAGTCCAAGGTTTCACTTCGATCTCTAGCATCTGAAAAGTCTGCTCGATAATTGGAGATATCTCACGGGCGTTCTCTTCATTCGTGAAAACAACATATGTGAAATTCTCATTTACCGGAATAAGTTCATTCTTTTGCTTAGCGAGATCTATACTACTATATAGTGTAATGCGTCGTGATTTCTGGAATTCGTCGAGTGTACTTTCAAACATAGCCATTGTACTGACTCCAGCATCTTTCAGCCGGTCCAATTGCTCGTTGATATAATCATTAGGATGAGCTTGTATGGCAGCTATATCCACTAAGTCACGGTAATCGAATACAAACTCCACTTGATTCGCGGATGTCTCTGTTTGATAACGGTCATATATCACGGGTATAGCAGCCACGATTCCCACGATAACTAGAATCCACAACCATTTGCGTGATGACTTACTCCACTGTTTCCATTTCTGCACTACAATTTCCTCCTTATTCTCACTCAGGAACACGAATACTAGACATGTTCCTGAGTCCTATCCCATTAAACTTTATTTATATTTAAATACGTGTTCAAAAAGTCAGATTTTCAGCACCGAGCTTATGCTTACGATGCTGCGTTTTTTCAAAACGCTTTAGAAGATTGGATAAAGCAAGGGAGTGAGGAGCGGAGCGTAGGCAGTACCTACGAGAGCACCGGAAGGACCGGCTGAATTCAATATTCGATGTCGAATACGCCCCTTGCTATACTTCGTGATCAAAAGATGACTTTTTGAACTACCGCTTAAGCGTCAACACGTGCCATGACAACTTCGACTAGCTTGGCAATTCGTTCATCCGCATCCTTTAGAGTCTCACCACGAACTGCAAAATAAACTTTGATCTTCGGTTCTGTTCCTGAAGGTCTTAGACAGAACCATGATCCATCTTCCAGCATGAATTTTAATACATTCTCCTTAGGAAGATCGTCAAGCCCTAAAGAATAATCCAACACGTCATTTATACGAACTCCTCCAACCTCTACAGGAGGCTGAGTCCGCCAATCTGCCATTAGCGATTGAATTTGTGCAACTCCATCTTTACCTTTCAAGGTACGAGATTCGAGTTTCTCTTGGAAGTATCCGAACTGATCGTATAGCCCTTCTAACACATCGTATAATGTTTTACCTTGGCCTTTATAATAAGCACCCGCTTCAGCGATCAACATTGACGCGAGTACAGCATCTTTATCCCTAGCATAGTTCCCCGCGAGGTAACCATAACTTTCCTCATAACCGAATAGATACGTATATTGACCTGATGCTTCATATTGAGTCATTTTCTCACCAATATATTTGAATCCAGTTAGCGTATTAACGACTTCTGCCCCATAATGGCGTGCAATCGTTGCGCCCATCTCGCTTGTTACGATTGTCTTCACTACGACACCATTATTAGGGAGCTTCCCAGCTTCTTTAAGTTGACTTAATAGATAATGAATCATAATCGCTCCGGACTGATTACCAGAGAGTACGACATATTCACCATTCCGATCTTTCACAACAGCTCCCATTCGGTCACAATCAGGATCTGTTCCAATGAGAATGTCTGCATCTAATGATTGGCCCAACTTTATCGCTAATGTAAAAGCTTCACGCTCTTCAGGGTTAGGTGATTTCACTGTAGAAAATTCAGCATCTGGTTGTGCTTGTTCCGGAACCACATGAATATGTGTAAATCCGATGGATTCCAACGTCTTACGTACAGGAATATTCCCTGTTCCATGTAATGGCGTATACACGATCCGGAAATCATCACCTAGTGATGTACATATTAGATCTGCATTTATGCTATTCAGAGCTACTGTGCGAACAAATGCATCATCGTCTTCTTCTCCAAGCCATACTAACAGACCTTGTTCTTCTGCCTCTATCTGAGTCAGTTTCTTCACAGCTGAGAAAGAATCAACATTCTGGATATGATGAATAACTTGCTCTGCTTCATGTGGAATAAGCTGCCCACCTTGATCATTATATACTTTGTACCCGTTATATTCTGGAGGATTATGACTTGCAGTCACGACAATCCCTCCTGTTGCTTTCAAATCACGTACACTGAACGAAAGCTGAGGAGTCGTCCGAAGAGAAGGGAATAGCTTGGCAATAATCCCATTACCCGCTAATACTAGTGCTGCTTCCAGAGCGAACTCTGGAGAGAAATGACGAGAGTCATGAGCAATAACAACAGAAGGTCGACCCGTTTGTTGTCCATGGCTCTGTTGTATATATTGTGCATACCCTTGTGTCGCCTTACCTACAGTGTAACGATTCATGCGATTACTACCTGCACCGATCACACCACGAAGTCCCCCCGTACCAAACTCCAAGTCTTTATAAAAGCGATCTTCAAGCTCCATAGGATCGTTCTCTAAACTACGAAGTTCTTGTTTAGTATCCTCATCAATATAAGAATCCTGTAGCCATTTCTGAATATTATTAATAGAATGCTGTGTTAATTGAGACATCAATAAATCTCCCTTCGATTCTAATAAATTTCAACCTAACCTATATAAATATTGTAATCAATCTTATGATGCTGTTGGATCAGATAATGCGAACATGATTTCACCTTCTGCTACAACTTTACCCTCCACAGAAGCCTTAGCATGACCTTTACCAATACTGCCCTTTAAGCGTGTAATTTCAACTTCTAATCTCAATGTATCTCCTGGAACAACTTGGCCACGGAACCGGAAATTATCCAGACCTGCTAGAAAACCGATCTTCCCTTTATTACTCTCTACATTCAAAATAGCAACAGCTCCCACTTGAGCCAACGCTTCAGTAATGAGAACACCTGGCATTACAGGATATCCCGGGAAATGGCCTGTAAAAAATGGTTCATTGATGGTTACATTCTTGATCCCTACTGCCCGTTTACCTACTTCCATCTCAATAATACGATCAACTAATAGGAATGGTGGTCTATGGGGGATAATCTCTTGAATTTGATTCACATTTAACACGAACAAAACTCCTTTCGAATAACCTTATTATATTACGGTAATACTATGTATATCCTTCATCTTCTGCAGAATTTGGAGGTTCAGATAAGGGGCTTTCTCCTAAGAGGCAATCATTGTCTATGGGAGAGGGCCCTTTTGTCCATAGCCCACCACCATTATACAGTTATCGAACATAAAAAGAAAACTCCCAATGAATAGGAGTTTTTATCATTTTTGTAACCAATATCGTATATTCATCCTTTACGAAGGGGCAAAAACTAGATCGTATACGTGTTTCCAAGTCTCCCACAGAAATACTTCCTCGATACTACGTTTCCCCAAGATGACATACCCCACAACCATTCCGCTAATTAAGGCGATGAGTAAAAAGATTGGAATCATGTAACGCAGTACAATTCTCCATGTCGGTGTTGTCTTCTTCACAGACTTGTTAGATTCGCTCATGTTACCTCCATCTAACCCCGCAAATTATTCGCAAGATTCATCAAAGTATCACTGGAGGTTAACGCCCGAGACATAAGCTGATATGCTCGTTGCACCTGTACCATCTCTGCCATTTCTACAGTCAAGTCCACATTCGATTTCTCTAAATACCCTGAGTGGATCGACACATCCTCTGGAATGGCCACTGTTGACATTCCAAATGCCATATTTGTTGTTACTCCATCAGCCAGAACAAATTTATTTCCGTCTACTCGAACTAACCCTTCTGGTTTTTCCAGTTGAACCACTAGTACCTGAGCAACTATTTCTCTCTCGGATGTTCCGTTCTGTGTGGCCCATACATTTCCGTCACTATCAATGGCTACCTTAACATCTGTTGGAACAGTGATCGGGGCATTACCTTCTCTATTAAGCACTTTATCACCTTGATTATTCACAAGAACCATCAAGCTATCAACTTCGGAATCTGGAACAAATTGAAAAGCACCATCACGTGTATATGCTGTATTCCCATTGCTCTGTACAGCGAATAAACCATTGCCTTCAATCGCCAAATCCGTTGGAAGACCTGTCTCCTGCGGTGTTCCTTGCTCCCAATCCAGCGTAATAGCAGCCTGTTTAATTCCGTACCCTACGTTATACCCCATTGGTGTTGCTCGTCCCGCACTTTCGAAGTCTTTATGTTGACTTTGTACTGTAGTGAGTACATCTTCGAAAGAACTCTCTTTTCTTTTATATCCCACCGTATCCATGTTAGCTATGTTATCTGCAATGACATTCAATCTCGATTGCATACTATTTAAGGACACCATTGCAGTAATGATGGAGTTGTTCATCTTATACCTCCTAAGAGCTTTACGAAGTAAAGCTAGCTTCGTAAGCATATTCTGAGCTTTACGAAGTAAAGCTAGCTTCGTAAGCATATTCTGAGCTTTACGAAGTAAAGCTGACTTCGTAAGCATTAGCTTAGTTTTACACTCTTCCTATTTCGTTAACAGCTTTCTCCAAGCTCCTATCATAATATTGAACAACTTTCTGGTTCGCTTCATACGCGCGCGCCGCTAGGTTCATATCCACGATCGATTGAGCGGAGTCTACATTGGACCGTTCGATATATCCTTGACGAACTGTCATATTATCACCAGCTTCACTTAGACGAACACCCGCTGCTTCAATATCATCTATCCGGAATACACCGTTTCCTTCTCTCACCAATTGATAAGGTTGATTCACGATACTAATGGCTAAGGATGCTCCTGTAGCCACACCTGTAGTTGCATTAATAAGCTGACCTTGTCCATTCACTTTAAGGTTATCAACAGAACCATTGATTGTAATCGGTTGATTATTTGCACCTAATACAAGGAATCCTGTAGACGAAGTAAGTTGACCCGCCGCATTCACTACGAAATTACCATCACGAGTATAACGTATATTCCCCTCAGCATCTTGCACCGTGAAGAAAGCTTGCGATTGGTATGTCGTATTCCCTTCTTCATCAACATACTGCCCATTCGCATCAAATGCAATAGGTTGTCCTGTATTCGGATCATTACTTACCAAATCTGATACGAGGGCAAAGTCAGTTGTCTTATCAGTTACTGTTACATCTCCTTGTAAGAACATGGACATACTTTCTTCCATAAATACACCTGTATTCAGCTTACCTATCGAGCGCTCTGCGTTCTTTACATCTCCACCTGTTATAGATACGAGTACTTCTGGAAAAGAACGAGCTGCAGAATTCACCTGCTTATATCCTGTCGTGTTAATGTTAGCAAGATTCTGCGTTATGGTATCATGACGACGTTGTTGTGTTATCAATCCAGCTGCTGCTGTATACAATCCTCTTAACATAAGTCCAATCCCCTTTCACTATCATCTTACCATCTATATAAATATCTCCATATAAAATGTATCTACCAAATTTACTCTTTTTTTATTTACTATTAGTATTTATCGGCATATTAGAATTTTTTCTTAATTACTTTATCTAAATTATCAAGCATAATACCTGTTCCTTTTACTACGCAGTGCATCGGGTCTTCCGCTATTAATACAGGAACACGCAATTCATCAGACAATAGTTCATCTAATCCGTTCAGTAAAGCACCGCCGCCTGTCAGAATTACACCGCGGTCGATAATATCTGCTGATAATTCTGGTGGCGTCCGTTCTAATACGGACTTAGCCGACATCACGATAGCTGTAATTGGATCTAATAATGCCTCTTGAACCTCGCTAGAATGAATGGTGATCGTTAATGGAAGTCCCGTTACCATATCCCGTCCACGAATGTCCATCTCAGCCTGAATACCACCTGGTCTTACTGTTCCAATTCTCAGTTTAATATCTTCAGCTGTACGTTCTCCTATGAGCAATTTATATTTACTCTTTATGTACTTTGAAATAGATTCATCGAACTTGTCACCTGCTACTTTAAGTGAAGAAGCGGTAACGACATCGCCCATCGAAAGAACTGCAACATCCGTCGTTCCGCCACCGATATCGACTACCATGTTGCCACTTGGCTCATAGATATTCATACCGGCCCCAATCGCTGCCGCCTTGGGTTCTTCTTCTAGATATACTTCCTTAGCACCACTATGCTCCGCTGCTTCTCGAATTGATTTCTGTTCCACAGATGTTATATTGGTCGGTGCACAAATGAGAATACGAGGATGACTATACCAAGTACGTCCACCTACCCGATTAATGAAATATTTAAGCATCGTTTCAGTTACTTCAAAATCAGCAATAACTCCGTCACGTAACGGTCGAATTGCTATAATATTGCCTGGAGTACGTCCAATCATACGACGTGCATCTTCCCCAACAGCAAGAACTTTTTTAGTATCCCTTTCAATGGCTACAACCGAAGGTTCGTTTAATACAACGCCTCTCCCTTTAACGTGAATGAGCACATTTGCCGTGCCGAGATCTATTCCAATATCCTTGCTTAACATCATGAAAGAGCCCCCAAAGTGTTATTTTATGGTGAATTGAGATGTATAATGTGTTAACCATTTGCATTCGACAATAACCTACATAATTCCTTTATTCTCGAATACCCCACGATTATAACTTTTCGATCCCATACCATCTTTTAACATATCATACTTCAGGGGAAGTATTCAACGGGAATTGTCGGTTGAACTCCTTAATCTTATGACTTTGCCGTACCTACTGCTTCTCTTTTTTTATTATTCGTTTTTTTATACTTAATTTTGGTGGCTTCGCCTCCCCTAAGATGGCG
This sequence comes from Paenibacillus crassostreae, assembly GCF_001857945.1. Lineage (NCBI taxonomy): Bacteria > Bacillati > Bacillota > Bacilli > Caryophanales > Paenibacillaceae > Paenibacillus > Paenibacillus crassostreae. The sequence continues at coordinate 3,059,123 of NZ_CP017770.1, read as the reverse complement.
GATGGATTTGTGATATTCGAGAATGTGCTTAACTTGATCCGCCAGTTCAGGATTTATCTCTGGCAGTCGTTCGGTTAAATCCTTATGCACCGTACTCTTCGATACGCCAAATTCTTTGGCAATGGTTCGGACCGTGTTCCTAGTCTCCACGATACAACGTCCAATCTTGATGGTCCGTTCCTTAATGTAATCGTGCACGCCCCCGCCTCCCTACTGTGGATAGTTTGGTACATTATATGAGGGGCGTGCCTATATATTCACAGTTTCAAGAGTTGACAAGCTTGATTATTCTCATTTATTTTGTGGACATGTTATGTTCAGCACATCTAAAAAACAGCAAAAAGGCAAGGAGATCCTTACCTTTTTGCTGTTTATCCTGTTACTTTTTTTCAGAAAATTTATTTAGGTGGAAGTAATTCGGCTGGGTTGACTAGGTTGCCGTTATTATATACTTCGAAATGCACATGGTTCCCAAGATCACTTTCCATTTCGCTACGACCAGCACTCGCCAGAGTGTCCCCTTGAACGATCTCGTCCCCAACTTTCACTTTCGCGTCAGCTAAACTTTGATAGACGGTCATTAAATTCCCTGAATGCGTAACTTCCACAACGGTTCCCATCAATGGATGTGCTTCAACGCGTGTTACCTTTCCATCCAGTGCGGCTTTGACTTCAAACACTTTGTCATCTTCGCGGGCAAGGTCAATACCATTATTCGTTACTGAAATATCATTGTATTGAACCATAGCCTCCTGATGATTCTCGGTCGTTCCCTTCGGGTCATAGAACGGTTTAACAACATTAACTTCTTTAGCATCTGCTACTGGCCATGTCATATTCTCCGCCTTGGCAATCACTGCAAGTGACTCTGCTTCTTCCTTCTCCATACCTACAACAACTTCATTCTGAGAGAGTGTGCTGTCCGATACAGTAGTGAGGTCTGTAGTAAGTGATTTCTGACTGGCATCCTGATAGACCCACACTAAGGTTAATATAATTGCTGCTGCGGCCATGTAGGCTGCGGGATAAACCCAACGTTTCGACAACAGCCTCTTCCATGCAGACGGTTGATTCACCGGTGCTCCTTTAAATGGTTTAGGAGTTTCTTCATGGTTTTGATTTTTGTTCTGTTCATTCATATTGATCACCTCTGTAACCATTGTTACCGAGACGAACTCTTTTATACCTTCTCTATATATTATTTTTTAGAGAGTAGTTTAGTAACTTCTTCAAAGTCTATTCCTGTATAGTAGTGTCTGAGAATTTGAGTAGCTGTATATCCTGCTTGGGCCATCCCGTTCGCTCCCCATTGGCTCATTCCTACACCATGCCCATTCCCATAGGTTGTAATAGCAATATCCTCTCCCGAATCTTCCCAAGTAAATTCACTAGAACGTAATCCTAGCATCTCGCGAACTGAACGCCCACTGAACGTAACGCCACCTATATTTATTTCCTTAATTCGATGACCTTCAGTCATTGAGAGAATTTGAATGAGAGAGTTATCTGCAGAAAGACCCATTTGTTTGGCAAATTGTTTTTTACTGATCTTAATTGTTTCCTTATAATGTGGAGCGATTTGTTTATCCCAAGGACTGGATACACTACGTAGATACGGAATCGTCTCTTCCCAGTAATCCTCTGAATTCTCAGTATATCCATTACTAGTTGAGAAAAAAGTTGCAGTGATTGGCTCTCCATCGTACGTCATAATCATATTACGACTTTCCTGTACAGCACGACGTATGGTTGTTAACTTTGATGCTTTACCCTGATTGCTCCATTCGTGCTCAAGATTCTCTTTTGAGATATAAGCTTGATGAGAGATCGTATCTGTTACATCAGCTCCCTGCACAGGAACACCACTCTTATCATCATTTAATAGTCGTCTTGCAATATAGGTTCGTGCGGCTATAGCCTGTGCCTTGATAGCATCAAAGGCGAAATCAGCTGGCATTTCTGCAGCAATAACACCTATTACATATTCTTCAAGCGGTAAAGTCTCGATTTGTTCATTCTCAGATAAATAGACGGATACCATAATTTCCGGTTCCTCATTCTCAGTTACCGTAGTTAAGATAGGACTCGCTTGATCTACAGTTACTTCTGTAAGTGGAGGTTGGCTCGTACTCGTAGGGTTAGGGTGAAGGCTCACCACTAATATAGGAATCAACAATGCCATCATCAATAAACCTCCTATCGCCCATATGACCGGAAAAAAATTCCTTCGCAAGGCAGTGCGACGCCATGGAACAACTTTGAAACGTTTCATTGAAATATTCATTTGATGGATCAGTTCTCTCATGAATGGTACTCCTCCGTTCACTCTCTTCAAATGTCTACCTTTTTCGTCTCTATCTATTTCATTTATATGTAATTAGAAGGATTGATAGAACCATTTGAGAGAGAAAGAGTGCACAAAAAGACCAAAAGCTCCACCCATAGGGTTTTACTTTTGGTCTTATTCATAGCTTAAATTATTATGAAGTTCTTAATCTACTTAAGTGATTCTGATACCTTAAACCCAAGTAGGTTGAGTCGAGAATCGTTTCACTTCATCTTTAACTTTCTGTTGAACAGGTTGCTCCTTCACAGACTCCAATACAGGCTCATCTACGTCAATTCGCCAAATATCGGCACCAAGTGCGGATAACTTCTCAGCGATATGAACATATCCTCGCTCAATATGGTGTACACCACTAACTTCTGTAGTGCCATCAGCTACAAGGCCAAGTAAGATCAATGCAGCTCCTGCACGAAGATCCGTAGCACATACTTTAGCACCACTCAGTTTGGTTCGACCTGTAACAATTGCAGAACGCCCTTCAACTTTAATCAAAGCGTTCATAAGCTGGAATTCATCAACATGCATGAATCGATTCTCAAACACAGTTTCGGTAACGACACTTGTACCTTCAGATACAAGTAACAAAGCCATCATCTGTGACTGCATATCAGTAGGGAATCCTGGATAAGGGAGCGTCTTGATATCTACCGAACGTAGTGGATGTTTCGCAGTAACACGAATGCCATTCTCGTCTGGTTCAATTTTCACACCCATCTCTTCCATCTTGGAAATGACAGGACCTAGATGATCCGCAATTGCTCCTTCTACGTATACATCCCCACCTGTAATCGCAGCAGCCACCATATATGTACCTGCTTCAACGCGGTCAGGAATAACCGTATGTTCAACACCATGCAACTTCTCTACACCTTCAATACGAATAATCCCCGTACCGGCACCGCGAACTTTGGCACCCATACTATTCAAATAATTCGCTAAATCGACAATTTCAGGTTCCTTTGCTGCATTCTCAATTGTTGTTATACCCTCTGCCAAAGTAGCTGCCATCATAATATTCTCAGTGGCTCCTACGCTTGCAACATCCAGATAGATCTTGGCTCCACGTAGTTTACCATTACTTTTAGCTTCAATGAAACCTTGACCAAGACTAATCTCCGCACCTAAAGCTTCGAATCCTTTCAAATGCTGATCAATTGGTCTTGTACCGATGGCACAGCCACCAGGCAAAGAAATTCGAGTGTAGCCCATACGCGACAATAAAGGCCCCATCACAAGAAAAGAAGCACGCATCTTGCGTACATACTCATAAGGCGCTTCACAAGTCGTTATTTCTTCTGCATTTACATGTAAGGTTTCGTTGTCATAACTCACCTTCACACCTAGTGATTCCAAAACTTTACTGATTGTAATCACATCGTCAAGGGGAGGGGCATCGTAGATCGTACTTACCCCTGTTTCCCCCAGTATAGAGGCAGCGATGATCGGAAGAACTGAATTTTTAGCTCCGCTAACTTTAACATTTCCGATCAATCTATTGCCACCGCGGACGATAAATTTGCTCATCATGATTCCCTCCGCGTCCGTAATTTTCCTTTTGTAAGTTAACTCTTATTCAAAACACTCTTAATTTTCCAGCTTTCATCATAGCATTGATTATTTCACCTGTACAAGCGTTTTTTTTTAATATAAGAAGGTATAAGTTTCACTTGAATCAATTTCATAATCGCCGATGCAGCTAAATCGGGTTGCGTAATTATGAAATTGATTCTTGATACTCTATTTCTTATATTTCGGCATAGCCGTTTCTGATTGTTAATTCATATTTAAAATAAAATATTATTCTAGTTATCATTATGTTACTTATCCATAAATGGTTCAAGGAAAAAATCTGGCTTATCCCACATTGTTGACATAATGATATGTAATAATTCATCAGAACATATACTTTAGCATTTGGCTCCAATTTAGATAATCAAGAATAAAACCTGCAACAAATCGACCGAGTACTATGGACAAAAGTACCTGAAGTAACTTACCTTGCGCTCCCTGTGGGTTACGAATCAATAAGTCTAACTTTAAATTCTGTAATGCCCACCACGATAACCATATACAAATAAGCGAAATGACAATGGACACGAGCCCATCTACACTTACAACGTTAGAAATTGTGCCTGATATGCTACTATTCACTTCAGATCACCTTATCCTTTCAGGTTATTTGTTAAATCTTTTGTACGACTCTACTATCATACTTGCCTTGTTAAAAAGAATCCAGTTTTGTAATCGCTTTATTTTGTATTTTTTGAAATTATTTTGATTTACTAACACCAGCAAGTGTAAAAAGTCCATTTAAATCCATACTCACTTTGGGTTGCTATTACTTGCACAGAGTACATCTAATTACTGGAACAAAAAAACAGTCAAGCTATAGTAGCTGACTGTTTTTTATATTATTTACGAAGATGGGAGTAGACATTAATCCGATTCATGGCTCTCTTTAATGCTAATTCAGCACGTTCAAAGTCAATATCAGCTTGATGGCGTTTCTTGGCTCCGATACGACGCTCTGCACGTTCTTTCGCAGCAATTGCACGTTCTACGTCAATTTCAGTTTCCAATTCCGCACTTTCTGCTAATACAACCACTTTATCTTTACGGACTTCAACAAATCCCCCACTCACTGCAATGGATGTGTATTCTTTGCCTATTTTAATATTAATCGGCGCTACCTGTAGCGGAGTTATGAATGGAATATGACCTGGCAAAATACCTAATTCCCCTTCGATTCCACGAACAGTCAAGCCATCGACCTCACCAGAATAGGCTAGATGATCCGGTGTGATGATTTCCAATAAAAAGGTGCTCATTTGTTCTCCTCCTCAAAGCTATTCGAAGAATAGCTACTACGAAAGCAATAGAATAACTCGATCACTTTATAGTGACTTCGCTTTTTCAACTGCTTCTTCAATGGTTCCAACATAAAGGAATGCCGCTTCAGGAAGATTATCATGCTTACCTTCAAGAATTTCTTTAAAGCTACGAATAGTTTCCTTAACAGGAACATATTTTCCTGGGAAGCCATTGAACTGCTCAGCCACGTGGAATGGTTGAGACAAGAAACGTTGAATTTTACGTGCACGAGCTACAGTTACTTTATCATCCTCGCTCAATTCATCCATACCCAAGATGGCAATGATATCTTGAAGTTCGTTGTAACGAGCCAAGATTTGCTTCACCCCTTGAGCTACGTTGTAATGTTCTTCACCTACAATTTCAGGAGCGAGAATACGAGAACTAGAAGCTAGTGGATCTACCGCTGGATAAATACCCATCTCAGAAATTTTTCGTTCCAAGTTTGTGGTCGCATCCAAGTGAGCAAATGTCGTAGCTGGTGCTGGATCTGTATAGTCATCGGCAGGTACGTAGATGGCTTGGATAGAAGTAACAGAACCTTTTTTGGTCGAAGTAATACGCTCTTGCAATTGACCCATTTCTGTCGCCAATGTTGGTTGATATCCAACCGCAGATGGCATACGACCAAGCAATGCCGAAACTTCGGAACCTGCTTGTGTGAAACGGAATATGTTATCAATAAATAACAGAACGTCTTTACCTTCTTCATCACGGAAATGTTCAGCCATTGTAAGTCCAGTAAGAGCTACACGAAGACGTGCACCTGGAGGCTCATTCATTTGACCGAACACCATCGCTGTTTTCTTAATAACGCCGGAGTCTGTCATTTCATGATACAAGTCATTACCTTCACGTGTACGTTCACCAACACCTGCGAACACGGAAATACCACCATGCTCCTGCGCAATATTGTTGATCAATTCTTGAATGGCTACTGTTTTACCAACACCGGCACCACCAAAGAGTCCGATTTTACCACCCTTTTGGTATGGAGCTAGAAGGTCAATAACTTTAATCCCTGTCTCAAGCATTTCAGCTTGTGTGGACAGTTCATCATATTTAGGAGCTTCACGGTGGATCGGTTTCTTAAATTCAGTTACAACTTCACCAGCTTGGTCAATAGGTTCTCCTAATACATTAAATACACGACCTAATGTTTCAGGACCTACCGGTACTGTAATTGCTGAACCTAAATCCAATACTTCCATTCCACGAACCAAACCATCTGTGCTAGACATCGCGATACAACGCACTCTGTTATCACCCAAATGGTTAGATACTTCTAAAGTCAGGTCAATTGGTCTCCCATTAGGTAAGACTGCCTGAATCTTAATCGCATTGTAGATTTCCGGAAGTTGACCTCTTTCAAATTCGATGTCGACAACCGCACCCATTATGCTGACAACGCGTCCTTTATTCATCTTTTGTTTCCCTCCTACAAGTTTGCTTCAAACATCGATCTTAAGACTGTGAGTCTGCACCAGCTACAATCTCAGAAATTTCCTGTGTAATTGCCGCTTGGCGAGCACGGTTATAGGTCAACTGTAGTTCTCCGATTATCTTCGTAGCATTCTTAGTTGCACTACCCATTGCTGTCATCTTCGATCCCAATTCACTAGCTTTCCCGTCCAACAGGGCGCTGAAGATGAGTGTCTCTGCATATTTCGGCAAAAGCACTTCTAAAACAGCACTTGCAGAAGGTTCGTATTCATACGAAGCCGTGACCGAATTCGTATTAACGGTTTCCATTGGCAACAGTTGTTCCGCCTCAGGAATCTGTGTTAACGCATTAATGAAACGATTATAGCAAATATGCAATTCATCAATATGACCCTGTTCAAAACGTTGAACCGCAGCATATGCAATAGATTTAATATCTGCAAATACAGGTGTGTCAGATAAGTCCGTTAGTTCCTCAACCACCGGAAGATCTCTGCGACGGAAATATTCTCGACCTTTACGCCCAATAACAAATAACTCATATTCATCTTTTGATTGATGACGCTCAGCTATTGTAACCATCACTTTTTTCAAAATATTCGCATTATATCCACCCGCAAGACCACGGTCGGAAGTAATAACTAAATATCCTGTTTTATGCACTGGACGTTTCTCAAACATCGGATGCTTGATATCACTTGAACTGGAAGCAATACTGAACACCACTTCTTTAAGCTTATCCGCGTAAGGTCGGGATGCTGTAGCTTTCTCCTGAGCTCTTCTAAGCTTAGCGGCAGCTACCATTTCCATTGCCTTCGTGATTTGCTTGGTGCTCTGTACACTCTTGATCTGACGTTTAATATCACGTAATCCTCTTGCCATGTTTTCACCACCTTAAAGTTTTGACAAGGTCAAAACTAGCATCGTAAGCGTTAACTTAGTTTTGACAAGGTCAAAACTAGCATCGTAACTAGTATAAAAAGTGATACCGAGCCTCACGGCCCGGTCTATGGTCTATGCCGATACAGAAAATCCTTTTTTAAATGTCTCAATAGCTTCTTTCAAAGCTGTTTCATTATCCGCAACCAAATCCTTCGTATCACGAATCGATTGAAGAATTTCAGGACGGTTACTTTCAACAAAGGAAATAAACTCCTTCTCGAACCGGCGGATATCGATGACAGGAATATCATCCAAATGACCTCTTACTGCTGAATACAAGCTAATCACTTGTTGTTCAACTTGTAGAGGTTGGTTGACACCTTGCTTAAGAATTTCCATCAATCTCGCACCACGATTTAGACGAGCCAATGTTGATTTATCTAAGTCTGAACCGAATTGAGAGAACGCCTGAAGCTCACGGTATTGTGCAAGGTCAAGCTTCAAACCACCTGCGACTTTCTTCATCGCCTTGATCTGTGCTGAACCCCCTACGCGAGATACAGATATACCAACGTTAATCGCTGGACGTTGACCCGAATAGAACAATTCAGACTCTAGGAAAATCTGTCCATCTGTAATGGAAATAACGTTCGTAGGAATATAAGCAGATACATCTGAAGCTTGTGTCTCGATGAACGGTAATGCCGTCAACGATCCTCCACCTAGAGCATCACTAAGTTTCGCTGCACGTTCCAATAGACGAGAATGTAGGTAGAAAACATCCCCTGGATAAGCTTCACGACCTGGCGGACGACGAAGCAACAATGAAAGCTCACGATAAGCAGATGCTTGTTTCGTTAAGTCATCATAAATAATGAGCGCATGCTCACCTTTATACATGAAGTACTCACCCATAGCACAACCAGCATAAGGTGCGATGTACAGTAGTGGTGATGGCTCAGAAGCCGCTGCAGTTACAACGATTGTATATTCCAATGCACCGTGACGACGAAGTGTTTCTACAACTTGTGCAACTGTAGATTGCTTCTGTCCGATCGCAACATAAATACATTTCACGCCATTACCTTTTTGATTAATAATCGTATCGATTGCAATTGCTGTTTTACCCGTTTGACGGTCACCGATGATCAACTCACGTTGGCCACGGCCGATCGGTACCATTGCATCAATCGCTTTGATTCCGGTTTGCATTGGTTCGTGAACCGATTTACGATCAATAACACCTGGTGCATTGTTCTCTACCGGACGGAATTCTGTCGCTGCAATCGGACCTTTACCATCCAATGGTTCTCCAAGTGCATTAACTACTCGACCAAGTAATGCTTCACCCACAGGGACTTGCATAATTTGACCTGTACGTTTAACTTGGTCACCTTCTTTAATCTCTGTGTAACGACCTAGAATAACGACACCTACGTTACTCTCTTCCAAGTTGAGTACCAATCCGACAACTCCATTGGAGAATTCCAAAAGCTCACCGGACATCGCGTTCTCAATCCCATGTACGCGCGCAATACCATCACTTACTTGAATGACAGTACCAACTTCAGCGACTTCTATGTCAGATTTATATTGTTCAATTTGACTTTTAATAAGTGTACTGATTTCTTCTGGTTTGATACTCAATATTTTCACCCCTATCTACTATGCTTGTCATTAAATGACTTTTCGAGACGTGCAAGCTTACCGGACAAACTACCATCATACAGCGTATCTCCGATAACAACCTTCAATCCTCCGAGCAGGCTCTTGTCGACCATGTTGTTTACACGAATCACCTTGTGCGCTACTTGGCCAAATTCAGCCGCTACTGCTTCTTTCTCGCGCTCATCAAGCGGATATGTTGAATATACAACGGCATCCGCCATCCCCAGGCTTTCGCCCTTGAGTTTGACATAGCTGTCTAAAAGATCAGGAAATATATCAGTTCTCCGCCGTCTCACAAGTAGTTCCACGGTATTTATCACAGCCTGTGACAGCTTGCCCTGAAGTGCTCTATTGAGCGCATTCAATTTATCGGAATCAGAAATGTTTGGCGTAGTGAGGAAACGTTCAATCTCATCATTACCTTGAATGACTTCTACAAGTGCCTTCAAATCCTGTTCAACCTCAAGCGTTACTTTCTCCTGTGACGCCACTTCAAACAGTGCTTTTGCGTACCGTTTAGCGACTACCGTATCGCGACTCATGATTTGCCCCCTACCTCTTTGAGGTATTGGTTCACGAGTTGTTCATTCGTAGAATCCTCTTGAACTTCTTTCTCAAGCAATTTAGACGCGATTTGGACAGAAATCGTACCAATCTCACTTCTTAATGCTTCTACAGCCTTATTCTTCTCACTTTCAATATCGCGCACTGCCTCAGATTTGAGTCGTGCTACAGCATTGTTAGCTTCTTCAAGAATCTGTTCAGCTTGCTTGCTACTTGTTTTCTTAGAAAGTTCCACGATATCGTAAGCTTCTTTCTTTGCTTCTTGAAGGGCAGCCTTTTGATTCTCTACATACTCAACTGCCTGTTCACGTGTTTCTTTTGCATCGTCAAGTTGCTTCTGAACTAACATACGACGCTTCTCCATCACATCAAATAGCTTACCAAAAGCAAATTTGTTCAATAACCAATACAGAAGTGCAAACGCTAGTATAGTCCAAAGCATATCTTCCCAAATAATCGTCAATGAAGTCACTCCTTTCCGTTAACACGAAGTCCGATTCTAAACAAAAGGAAGGCGCGGATGACATCGGCCCTCCCCGCCAAACCGTTTGACATCTAAATTAAGCGAACATAATCAAGAACGCGATAACTGTTGCAGCCAAAGGTACAACTTCGACAATACCAACACCGATAAACATTGTTGTTTGTAGTGGGCCAGTTGCTTCTGGTTGACGAGCAATAGATTCCACCGTTTTACTTACGATCATACCGTTACCAAGACCTGCTCCAAGTGCTCCCATACCTACTGCAATAGCTGCTGCTAAAAATTCCATTATAAATTTCCTCCTTCAAATATTCTTAGTGTTTTTATAAAAATATAATATCTTCTGCGAATATCATCTAAAACTCTAAATGAGTTCACTGAAGTTAATTAATGTTCTTCATGAGTCGTCATTTGGGCAATGTATACCATGGTTAAAATCGTGAATATAAATGCTTGTAATGCTCCAATGAATACACTAAATCCTTGCCACGCTGCCATAAACGGAATGGATCCCCAACTTAGCTTAAGAATAACCGTTATGAGTACCTCACCTGCAAAAATATTAGCGAACAAACGAAGTGCTAACGCAAACGGTTTGGATAGATTCTCAATAATGTTCAACGGAAGGAAAATTGGAAACGGTTGGAGAAAATGTTTCAAGTAATGCTTCCGGTTTAACTTTAATCCCAGGTAATTCATAAGGATAAAGACCACTATAGCAAGTCCAGCCGTAACGTTAATATCTGCCGTTGGTGACTTCCACCATAAGAGATGAGAATGTTCATCAGGCCCCATATTGCGAGTAGCCTCAATCACATATCCAAATATCTCTCTTTCACCATGCGTTTCTGTAATGATCGCGAAAGGTAGTCCCAATAAGTTAGCTACTAGAATGAACAGAATCAATGTTAACCCTAATGACAAATAGGGTCTCCCCTTCTTCACATCCATGGTGCTACTAATTAAGTTAAGGACAAACTCTACAACCCATTCCATGAAATTCTGAATCTTCGATGGATTTTCTACCGATAGATTCCTAACACAGAGCTTAACGAGAACGAAAACAATCGTAGATGTTACCAAGAGCATTAATATGGCAGAGAGATCAAGGTTCAGTCCCCCCACATTAATAATCGGTATATCATGCATTGAAATGTGCTCCTCCTTTCAACTAAATTAGGATGACTTCTTTCTTATACTCAAATATATAGCGACAGGAATGGTCAAAATCTGTGGTAGGAATAATCCAGCAATGGTCGCCTCAATTGAGAATTGATCCATCTTTATTGCAAGCATAACGGCTAGAATTGAGAAGCACAGTCTCGTAACAAAACCTAAACCGAACTGTCTCTTCTGCGTTACGATTGCATCAGCTAACTTACGAACTTTCAAAGAAAGAAGGCTTGTATTAACCAATCCTACTACTATTCCTAAGACCATTCCCGATGTGACTGTGCGATATTCCGGGTACAAGGCCCATCCCACTAGCAACGCTGACATCATCAGTAAAGACAATCTGGTGACTGTATTTACAATGGAAATGGTATTATCCATCATGCTCCCCCAAAAATTTTTTGATCAAAATGACAATTTGAAAGGTTCCTAAAGCTAGCCCCGAAATCGTACCAATCGCGATCCAATAACTTGGCCCTTCCCACACCTTAACCAACCATCTACTCACAAAAAAACCAACAAGAATATAGGTAGCAAGAATGCCTCCGGCTCCACTTATGTATAGCGCCATGAACCAAGGATTATCATTACGTTTTGGGTTTCCCATCGCTTCAATCCCAACCTATTTTACTGAATATTTCAATCTTTTGTCAATCAAACGTTTTCATCACGTTAAAGCGAGAAAACCCACTTAAAATGACCTGATTTATGCACGAAAACCGCGTAAACCATACAGTTCAACTGTACACTAATTCATACAATATAAAATAACACTTTTTCACTCATTTGTGAACGTTTTGTGAAATTCTTCTGGACGGTCATCATTATATCCGAAATGGTGAAGTATCGCATTGACAATTCTTCCCGAAGCCTTTCCATCTCCGTAAGGGTTGGCGGCCCTACTCATGGAATCATACAACGTCTGATTCGTTAACAAATCTTTAGTCCGTTCATACACCTTCTCCTCATCCGTACCCACCAATTCAAGCGTTCCCGCTTCGATTCCTTCCGGCCGTTCTGTTGTGTCACGAAGCACAAGGACAGGCACACCAAACGATGGCGCTTCTTCCTGTAACCCTCCAGAATCGGTCAATATCAAGTGAGTATGCGGATAAAAATTATGGAAATCCACCACATCCATCGGTTCTATCAATTTAATCCGTGGATGGTTCCCCAGAATCTCATGTGCTGGGCCCATCACCGCTGGACTCGGATGTACCGGATAACAAATTGCAACATCCTCGAATTCGTCGGCAATCCGTTTAACCGCACGAAAAATATGACGGTGCGGTTCGCCCTGAGACTCCCTGCGATGCGCCGTCATTAAAATTAATTTTTTACCAGAGGCCCAGTCTAACACAGGATGACTATATTCGGGATGTACAGTATATTGAAACACATCTGTAATCGAATTGCCTGTGATATATACGCTTGACTTTGACTTGTTTTCTGAAAGTAGATTCTTTGCAGACCAATCTGTAGGAGCAAAATGAAGATCGGCAAGAACCCCTGTTAATTGACGATTCATCTCTTCAGGGAAGGGAGACTTCTTATTCCAAGTTCTTAGTCCTGCTTCTACATGTCCTACTTGAATTTGTTGCATGAAAGCCGCATAGCTAGCTAGAAAAGTCGTCAAAGTATCCCCATGTACGAGTACGATATCCGGCTTAGCCTCACGAAGAACAGGCTCAAGCCCAGCCAATACACGAATGGAAATTTCATTTAATGTCTGACTTTCCTTCATGACATCCAGATCATAGTCAGGCTGAATCTTGAACACTTCCAATACCTGGTCTAACATTTGACGATGTTGTGCCGTTACGCAGACAATAGATTCGATGACATCAGAGTATTTCTGCATTTCAAGAATAAGCGGTGCCATCTTGATCGCTTCAGGTCGAACACCAAATATCGTCATCACTTTAATCTTCTTCATGGATTGAACCCTCCTTTCCTTACTTAGTACCGTATAGACGGTCTCCAGCATCCCCTAATCCAGGAATAATATAACCATGTTCATCCAACCGCTCGTCCAATGCCGCAACATAGATATCTACGTCAGGATGAGCATCATGAACAGCCTTAACACCTTCTGGAGCTGCAATTAGATTCATCATCTTAATTTGAGTACAGCCACGTTTCTTCAGTACATCAATTGCTGCAATAGCGGATCCGCCCGTTGCCAGCATTGGGTCAATTACAATCAATTCGCGTTCAGTAACATCCGTTGGTAATTTCGTATAGTATTCAACCGGTTGCAATGTTTCTGGATCACGAAACAGGCCAACATGACCCACTTTAGCCGCTGGTAGTAACTTCAATACGCCATCTAACATCCCTAATCCTGCACGCAGAATAGGCACAAGACCTAGCATACGGCCTGAAATAACACGACTCTGTGTCTCTGCTACAGGTGTACGTACCGTAACCGTCTCTAAAGGTATCTCTCTTGTAATCTCATATGCCATAAGCGTCGCCACTTCGTCAACAAGCTCTCTGAAATCCTTCGTGTTCGTCTGCACGTCACGGATGAATGTTAGCTTGTGTTGAATTAAAGGGTGATCACAAATCACCAATTTTTTTTGTCCCATAATGTCCTCCTGGATATTCGTATGTCTTCATATTTAGCTTAATAGCCGTAGTGTGTTCAAATCTTAACTATTATATCATTTTAGGATAAGACTTTGCACGTACATTGATCTCAACAAACGAAATTGAATGATGTAATTAACCATATTTCATATCATCAAGCAAAATAAAACGAGCACTAGATTATTTCTAGTGCTCGTCTTGTTTAAAATATATGAAAGTATAAGTGTCAAACCCTAAGATTAGTATTCCAATTCTGGATAAAGCGGATATTGATCTGTCAATGCAGTTACTCTAATAGCCGCTTGGGCTAGTATAGCCTCGTTCTCTGGATTCTTGAGAGCTAGTGCAATGATCTCACCAATCGTAACCATCGCTTTTTCATCCATGCCACGTGTTGTTGCAGCTGGAGTTCCGATACGAATACCACTCGTTACAAATGGACTTGTAGGATCAAAAGGAATCGCATTCTTATTTACTGTTATCCCAATAGAATCTAACACTTTCTCCGCTACTTTACCCGTAATATTCACGCTACGAGTGTCAACTAATAGCAAGTGGTTATCCGTACCACCAGATACGATGTTCAGGCCTTCACGAATAAGTGTCTCTGCCAATACTTTAGCGTTCTTAACAACGTTCTGTGCATAAGTTTTGAAAGATGGATCCAACGCTTCTTTAAGCGCAACTGCTTTAGATGCGATAACATGCATTAGAGGACCACCTTGTGTTCCTGGGAATACCGCTTTATCAATCGCTTGTGCCCAAGGTTGCTTGCATATAATCATCCCACCACGTGGACCACGTAGAGTCTTATGAGTTGTTGTAGTTACAAAATGAGCATGTGGAACTGGACTTGGGTGAACTCCACCCGCAACCAGCCCGGCAATATGAGCCATATCGACCATGAATAACGCTCCTACATCATTGGCAATGGAAGCCAACGCTTCGAAATCAATCGTACGCGGATAGGCACTTGCACCAGCAACAATTAGACGAGGACGGTGTTTAAAAGCAATTTTACGAACTTCATCATAATCAATAAGGAAAGAATCCTCCTGTACGCCATATGGAACAAAGTTATACAAAAGACCCGATGCATTAACTGGACTTCCGTGAGTTAAATGCCCACCGTGAGCAAGATTCATACCTAGCACCGTGTCTCCAGGATTAAGTACAGCAGTATAAACAGCCATATTCGCTTGAGCTCCAGAGTGTGGTTGTACATTTACATGCTCTGCTCCAAACAATTGTTTGGCACGATCACGTGCAATATCCTCTACGATATCTACACGTTCACAACCGCCATAATATCTTTTACCTGGGTAACCCTCTGCATATTTGTTAGTTAAAACAGATCCCATAGCCTCCATCACAGCTTCACTCACGATATTCTCAGACGCGATAAGTTCAATGTTGTTACGTTGACGTTTAAGTTCTAAGTTCATAGCCTCTAATACATCTGGGTCAGCCTTGCGTAATTGTTCCATTTTTATTCCTCCTAAAAGTTTTTTATAGCATAATCTTCGTGAATAATCTTCGAAAAAACTAGCATCGGAAGCATATACTTTAAAGTTTTTTGAGCGTTACTTCTTGATGTTTAATCACAATGATTTGAATCATCGTGTTGTATGGAGACTGTCTCTTCCAACTGATAATGTGCTCTTTCCCCGCCAATCAACTTCGGACGGGTATAAGCCGCATTTACTCGTGCCTGCCCTATATTTCGAAGGCTTGGGCGAAAAGGAACGGCGACACGCCGTAAATGCATCCCAATCATCGTCTCGCCAATGTCAATTCCAGCGTGCGCTTCTACACTTTCAGCTAGACAGGGTTCAAGCATCATCCGATATGCAGCAGAAGCCATGGAACCTCCCGCTTTAGGATAAGGAACTGCAGCAACTTCTATTAAGCGAAGGTCTTCAAGGAGCTTTCTTTCCATGACTAGCGATCTATTCAAATGCTCACAACATTGATACACAACATAGAATCCCCGTTCTTTACGAACCTCTTCAATACCAAGAAGCAATTCATTCGCAACTTCTAAGGCCCCACTAGTACCAATATGACTACCCACTACTTCACTTGTACTTGTACCCACAACTAGTATTTTCCCCGGACCTAACTGAGCAGATTCTGCAACTTCCCGTACGACCTGAGCGACTTGGTCTTTCAGAGACACACCTGTTGATTGCAATCCTTGATCCATGATGAAATCCCCTTTAGTGTTACAAATTACGTTCTTCAATAAGTCTGATCTTATTCACACGGTTTACATGACGTTCTTCTCCACTAAATTCCGTTACAAGCCATTCTTTCACGATCTCACTAGCTAATCCTGGTCCAATTACACGTTCTCCAAGAGCCAACACATTTGTATCATTATGTTCTCGTGTTGCCTTTGCAGAGAAGACATCATGGACAAGTGCACAACGGATACCAGCCACTTTATTAGCTGCAATACTCATGCCAATCCCAGTTCCGCACACCAGAATACCTCGATCAACTTCACCCGCTGTAACCATATCACAGACTGGAAGTGCATAATCTGGATAATCAACGGAATCCGTGCAATTACACCCTACGTCCACTACTTCATGTCCTAACTTCTGAATGACATTAACGATATCCTCTTTCAACCGAACGCCACCATGATCTGTTCCTAAAGCAATCTTCATCTGATGAAAAACCTCCCATGTATTCCTCTTTTGTCTTGTACCATTATACCTAATTTCTGACCAAAAGACGAAAAAAGAGCAGTCTACGGATTTCCGTAGAATTGCTCTTGTGCCCAGGCGACCGGCCGTATATTCCGATGCTCCATCGTGGTTTCATCCACCGCGTCGCCAGTTACATCGGAACCGATTGTTCTTCTTTTTTCATAATAAAACAAAAGACTATGAAAAGCAACGATATTCTAATGACCCAAACCCAACAACTTATCGACAATACGATCAATTGCTGTGCGAATTTCAGCTGCTGCCACATCATAATCTTCTCTTGAACCTCCAAATGGATCTGACACATCAAAGCTTGGTATTCTTTGCTGAATCTCAATCAATCTTTCATGCTCCCCATCATTCATAGGTTTCCCTAAAGCTCTATTCATAGCCAAAGTCGCAACTAGACTATCCAGTTCCGCTAAGTCTCGTAGAACTTGTTCATCATCTTCAGCATATTCCTTTAAAGTATAAATTTTACCAACGACCTCCGGAAACAAACGAAGCACATGTTGTTTATGACTTTGCGTTAAGGTTAGGATCAGATCACTGGCTTGAACAACACTCAATCTCAAGGGTTGCGAGACGATCTTATCATCAATATTATGATCTCGTAATACTGCTTCCGCATGCCTAGAAATGGGGGTACCCTCCATTGCAGCTACGCCAGCAGAACTCACTTCAAGCTTCAGTCCACGTTCCTTAGCTAACTTTCGAAGCAGAGCTTCCGCCATCGGGCTGCGGCATGTATTTCCTGTACATACAAATAATATTCGCAACTCGTCTGCTCACCTCCATATCTGAACTTCATTATTGTATTATATATCTTTTCTTCCAGAGATGCTAAACAGCCGTTTCCCCTTCTCATATCAGAGAAGGGGAAACGGCTGTATCTCAACAGTCCTATGTTTAATTGTACTATAGCAACATTACACCACCGGGAACCAACCCGGACTACCTATTATAGCTTGCCATAATGGATCTGGAACCACCAATACTTCCTGCGCTTCCCTACTTACTGTTGTAGCTATATCTTCTTCTCTGCCTGATTGTATCTTCTCCACCCAATCTGGTTCAGCAATAAGTTCTCTACCCAGAGCTATCAGTGGTATTCCTATCTCAAGAGCTTTCAAGCCATCATCCGCTGTCTGGATAGAACCTACACCCATGATCGGAACACGTTTCCCAACATGATCTCTAATCAATTCCATGCGTGACAAGCCTTTTCCTTCTACACCACGTCTAGGCTCCGACCAGAAATCCATAAGAGAAACGTGGATATAATCAAGATCTTTCTTGGCTAATGCATCAAGCAATACGAATGTATCTTTCATGGTAATACCCTCATCCTCTGGTTCTTCAGGAGACAAACGGTAACCTACTAAGAATGGACCCTTCGCATATTCCGCCACCGCTTTCTTAACAGCGTCCACAACAGCTAGTGGGAATGCCAAACGATTCTCAACATTTCCTCCCCAACGATCTTCGCGGCGATTCGTAAAACCAGAGAAAAACTGATGTATCAAGTAATTGTTAGCTCCATGAATTTCTACACCGTCATAACCAGCTTCAATAGCTCTACGGGTCACTTCGCTAAAATCTTGAATAATAGCTAGGATTTCCTCATCTGAAAGGGCACGTGGTGTCACTTTCCCATCATCTGTCGGCACTGCACTTGCACTAACCACATCACCATTTACGAGTTCAGGTGGACATTGCCTTCCACCATGAAAAATTTGCAACACCGCTTTCGACCCTTTTTCCTTAATCGTAGTTGCTAATCTAGCCAAGCTAGGAATCATCTCATCACTGAAACCTGCGAACTCTCCATGAAATCCTTGACCATTCACGGAGACATTCGTACATGCCGTAATCACCAAACCCACTCCACCAGCTCTACGGCTATAGTAATCAATCTCAGCATCTGAGACTGTGCCATCTAGATTTGAAGACCAGTTCGTCATAGGTGCCATCACAACACGGTTCTCTAACTTAACACCACTACGGAAAGTAAATGATTCAAACAGCGGATTATACTTAGCATCCATCGGATCAATCCTCCAACATTATATATTTATATTACTGTAACTATTATAGTTACAATTAGGATCATTTGCAAATCAGTCAGATTAATCACCAAGGATTGAGCTCATAACTAGATTTCAAACTCCTAATTAATATATCCCACCGAATCCTTTCTTTATCAAAGAAAAAAAAATAGTAATAAATAGAATCAATTTCATAATCGTCTATGTAGCTTAAATAAGTACTATATATTGAACGGAGTGATTTATTCCGTCAATATATAGTTACATTTAAGTGAGTTTGCGTAATTATGAAATTGATTCTAAGTAAAACAATTAACTACATTCAGAAGAGTTCGCATCATCCTCTCAACACTTGAAATTATGTCCGAAGATTTACAGAAGACCATAGAGAAATTTAAGGTCTATATCTCTTACCTCTATAACATAAAGAAACAGGTGTCTATCAGCTTTTAATGGCTGGGAGGCACCTGTTTTTTTCGTTAGGATATCTTAAACAATTAGTTCGTCCATCATCTTTTATCGTTTCAATATCCATCTCATAATATAAACATGATTCCAAATGCGAGCAAAATTGTACCACCTATAGCTTCACCATAGCTGCCTAATTTATCGCTCACTCTTCTGCCCAGAAGGAGACCCATCATGGACATAAGTGCACCAAAGATTCCAAAGATCAGAACGGTCAACAAAAGTTCGCTCTTAAACATCCCTAAGGATACTCCTACCGAAAAAGAGTCTATACTCACACTAAATGAAAAGAGAATCATACCTGCCCATGCATGATAATCTATCATTGTGGTAGTACCTTTACGATAGGAATTAATGATCATATGCACCCCAAGCACGACTAACAATCCTCCCGCAGCATACCCGGTCACTTGTCCCAATAAGGAGCTTATATAATGCCCAGCAAATATCCCCAACAAAGGCATTAACATGTGGAAAATACCGATCAACAAACTAATTCTCAGTACATGTAGCAAGCGAATCCCTCTCATACCAATTCCTACGCCCAACGACAAAGCATCCATCCCTAAGGCTACTGCCATCAATCCTATCGTAATCAGCTGCCCCCAGTGGACAGAAGCTTCCAACATATGTACTCCTCCACATCGTTTGTACCTTTGTACAACCATATGCGGACAAGATGTAAAACATGATACAATTTAACTCAGATCGAGAACACGTCCTCCTGCTGCCTTAATCAAACGATTCATTACCGCCTCACCAAGTCCCTCTTCGGAACATGCCTCAGCTAACATAAAAGTGACACCTTTCTCATCACAAAAACGCAAAGCTGCATACAGCTTATAAGCTGCCTCAGCAGGCGTAGCCAACGACCCAAGTGATATAATATAGTTCGCCGAATTCGCAGGGTAGCCTGAAAGATGTTCGTCAAAAGCAAGCAATCCTGTTACGTTCCCATCCAATGTATATTCTCCCAACATAGAAATTATCCGATCTCTAACAGCCTGAGGGGATGATCCTCGAACAATGGTTAGTTGTCCATGCGGAGCATAGTGTGCATACTTCACTCCTGGAGAACGTGGCGGTTCAGAACTATCCATATCAGCATAAGATTGGTGTATCCCCATATCATTGTGATGATCTGGAGATACAGCTGATTGAGCTTCTATTAAGGCACCTCCTACACTAATAACCTTAGCACCTGTCACAGAAGACAACTGTTCAATCGTAATCCCTCCGGGCCGCAGCACCTGAACATCCCCATTCGGAAATACACGTATAACAGTAGATTCAAGACCTACTCCTGCTGGTCCCCCGTCTAAGACTCCATCAATCCGACCATCCAAATCTTCTACCACATGTGAGGCAAGGGTCGGGCTTGGTCGCCCCGAACGATTCGCACTTGGTGCCGCAACTGGACAATTTGCTTCGGCAATCAACGCTAACGCAATAGGATGATCAGGCATACGTACACCTACTGTATCTAAACCAGCCGTAACCCGGGATGAAAGGACATTAGGTAGTAACGGAAGTACAATCGTGAGCGGACCTGGCCAATAAGCATCCATAAGCGTAAGTGCAACAGAAGGAACATCAGCGATAAGCTCAGTTAATTGCGAGCGGTCAGCTATATGAACGATAAGTGGATTATCTGAGGGACGTCCTTTTGCAGCGAATACCGCTTCTACCGCTGTAGTGTTCCGAGCATCCGCTCCTAACCCATATACCGTTTCCGTTGGAAAAGCTACGACACCACCCTTACGGATCAGCCCAGCCGCTTCTTCTATCGCTTGTTTAGTAACTTGATCTTGTATATTTGAATTAGAATCGGTATTAGAATACAGATTCCAATAAGATGTTGTTTTACTTGTCCAATTTACTTCCTTATCTAGATTATGCGTCATTGGTTATCCCAAGCCTTCTATATAGTTTAATTATAATAAGAATCCACCACATCGACTGAAGCACTTCCGCTTACGAGGTTCTACCATTTTAGCATGAAAGCTTACACAATTATATTGGCTGAGCAACTAAATCAGCGTCCAAGCTATGTCTTTTATTTACATGACGCTACGATTATTAGAATAATCCTTTGATCCAATCCACGAAACCAGATAATAAATCCCACAGGAAAAAACGAACTTCTGGCGCTTCATCCGTAGATGCGGGTACCTGCTTCACCGTCACATTATCCGAGTTACCTGTTTCTTTAACTTGTGCTGATTCTTCAGCGGATTGCGCAATTGCATCTCCACTCCCTGCATCAATGAAGCAAAGAGGTGGGAATAGCACACACCACCAATTCTGGCCTCTACCAGCACCAAGAGTAACTCGTAATGCTTCATATTCACCAGCAGGGTAAACCGTACCTCCGTATAATTTCGTTGGAAAAGGCACGACACTAAGCTCCACATGATAGGAATAGCTGATCCCACGATCAGATAGCTCTTGTCCCACTAAATTATTCAAATCTGCCATGTGATTCCGAATCGTTTCCCTCGCTTGATCTAGATTTTGCGGATTATCCAGTTCCTCCACCCAACCATTCATTTCTGCTATGATGGCGTCTCTGATTTCTCTTTTGACAAGTTGGTCGTTCACACTATCTGAATTTGCTAGAATACGTAGTCGAATCGACTCTTCCGGAATTGAACCTTCTGCAACCGATGCATCTATACGTTGACCATCCCAAGACATCACAAGCATAAATAACATACTAAATATAATGGCTGTATTCTTAAATAAAAGGCGTAACATGTCTCCCGTCTTCTCATCCCACTTGATCCTATTCCATTTCACAGTAGCGACCCCTCTCTATCATTCATACATGGTAGTATGTCCGATTCTGATAGAGTCTAAACCTGTGAAACTACAAAAAAACGCCTTTCGGCGTCTTTAATGGGAGAGTTCATGCAGATGCATATTACTCAATTTAATTCCCCAACTTTCGGATAACTTGAGGTTTGCACAACTATTTCTTCTTCAACTTCCCGACCATGAACACGTACACTCATCACGATCCCTATACTAGCCATATTAATAAGCAACGATGTCCCTCCAAAACTAATAAAGGGCAGGGTAATACCAGTTAATGGCATAATTCCGAGAAAAGCACCAATGTTCTCAAAAATCTGGTACAACATCATGGAAACGACACCCACAATGATATACGGTCCTGCTCGATCCTTGCATTCTAACGAGATCAGAATCATGCGATGAATCATGACGAAATATAATAAGAGCAACACGGATGCTCCTACAAATCCAAATTCTTCAGCAATCTGTACGAAAATAGAATCAGAATACGTATAAGGTACACGTTCGGATTGAACAGATGTGCCTTTCATATATCCTTCTCCACTCATCCCTCCAGATGCAATAGCAAGCTTCGCATTATCTGTATGATAGCTCGCTTTCGCCGTTGCTCGCTCAGGAACAAGCCAAGGATCTAACCTCTCAACCCAGTGAGCTTTATCAATAGATTCTAGAGTCACCTTGATTTCATCATGATAATGAATATACCCTTGAATCCCTCCAATAAGCGCTCCGATCATAATCGCAATTCCAATCAACGCATGAGTGAATTTGATGTTCCCAATCCACAGAAGCCCTATCAGAATGATAAAGTAGCTAAATGAATTCCCGAGGTCATTCTGTAAAATCACGATAGCAAACGGAATGAAGGCCAATATACAAAGAGGTACAACATCGCCCCAGAAAGCTAGCTGATTCTTACCCATTCGAACAAGAACAAACGTTAAGAATAGGATTAGGCATAACTTAAAGAGTTCCGCTGGCTGTAACGACAGTCCAAAAATATTCAACCATCCCTCTGCTCCGTTCGTGGTCTTACCTATAAGACTTGCTACTCCTAGCAAAACCAAGCCACCTAAATAAATGACCCAAGCGTATTTAATCAATAGTCTGTAATCAATCAAGATCATCGCAATAAAAGCTACAAAGGAAACCGCATAGTACATTAGCATCTTAATGTGATGACCATCTAAACCTGTACTAGTTCTTCCATTGGTCACACTATATAAAGACAAGATACTGATCCCCATAAGCGCAACCAGCACCAGCACTACAACATAATCTACTTTTTTTAACTTTCGAAGCATGTTAGCCCTCCTGTGCTGAGACTTTCCGTCTCATGTGCTCCTAGCACACTTAGTTCTATTGTAAAGGAATAACAGCACTAAATTCAATGGAATGCCTTAACAAGTTGTATGATAATCAATTTTATAACCACCTATGCAATTATGAAATTAATTCATGGGTCGAATAAATAGACTGCTTTATACACGAACTCCAAGGACATGCCGATCTATGCCGGCGTAATCTGGAATCGTAATAATCTCATTCCAATATCCCGTGTGACGTAGCAATGTGGCTATATCTTCTGCTTGCCCCATGCCTAATTCAAACCCTATTAGGCGTGGTGGGGTCGCTAGCAAAGCGATCTGTTCCAGCATGATGCGGTATGGATTCAATCCATCCATACCTCCATCTAAAGCGAGGCGCGGTTCGAAGTCGCGCACCTCGGGCTGTAGACCGGCGATATCGCGAGCCGGTATATACGGTGGGTTGGACACCAAGATGTCCAACCCCATCCCGGCAAACGGCACCAGCAGGTTGCCTTCTCTAAATGCAACGCTGGCCGCATGGCGCGTTGCATTCCGCTCGGCGACGCGCAACGCGGCGGGCGAGATGTCGCTGGCGTGTACGTGCCAGCTAGGAGCTTGCACCGCCAGCGACACAGCAATGGCACCACTGCCGGTGCCAATATCGGCGGCGACGAGCGGCGCGGGCTGGGCATAGCCCGGCCATAGCCGCTCGGCCTGCTGCAGGACGGCCTCGACCAGCAGCTCGGTCTCCGGCCTCGGGATCAACACCGCGGGCGTCACCTCAAAGAGCAGGCCGTAGAACTCCTGCTCTCCGATGATGTACTGCGCGGGTTCTCCCGCTGCTTTGCGGGTGACCACATCTTCCCATGCAGCAATCGCTGCTGCAGGGAAAGGATCGGGCAACGCCATGTAATAGGCGGTACCAGACATGCCCAGCACATGTTCCAATAGTAACTGGGCATTTCGTTGCGGCTCCAACACACCGCAACCCATGAAAAAAGAGGAAGCCTCCGCAAAGGCTTCCCGTATACTTTGCTTTGTTGTCATGACAAAAACGTCGTTGTTCAAAGCATTATTCCCCTTTATCCATCATCTCAGCCTGTTCGGCAATGCTTAATGCTGCAATAATATCTTCAATTTCACCATTCATAATCTGATCCAATTTATGAACTGTCAATCCAATCCGATGATCCGTTACACGACTCTGTGGGAAGTTATACGTACGAATTCGCTCGCTTCGGTCTCCTGTACCCACTTTAGTCTTACGTTCACCTGCATACTTCGCTTCTTCTTCTTGGCGCATCATATCTGAGATACGAGTGCGAAGCACTTTAAGCGCTTGATCCTTATTCTTATTCTGTGATTTACCATCTTGGCAAGTTGCCACAATTCCCGTAGGAATATGAGTTACCCGAACGGCTGACTTTGTTGTATTAACAGATTGTCCACCCGCACCACTTGAACAGAATGTATCTACACGAATGTCTTTATCATGAATTTCAATTTCAAACTCTTCAGCCTCTGGTAGTACGGCTACCGTCGATGTTGACGTATGAATCCGTCCACCAGATTCAGTAGTAGGTATGCGTTGCACACGATGCGCTCCGCTTTCGTACTTCATTTTGCTATAAGCACCACGACCGTTGATGGAGAATATAACTTCTTTAAATCCTCCAAGATCATTACTATTCACGTCCATTAGATCCACTTTCCATCCCTGTGTATCTGCATAGCGTGTGTACATACGGAATAAATCAGCAGCAAACAAAGCCGCTTCGTCACCACCAGCAGCACCACGGATTTCGATAATAACATTCTTATCATCGTTTGGATCTTTCGGTAATAGTAATAAACGAATTTGACTCTCTAGCTCATCATGCCGAGATGACAATTCATCGATCTCCATCTTAACCATCTCACGCATTTCATCATCTAGCTTCTCGGATTGCATCACTTTGGCAGCATCTAGCTCTTCCATAACCGTTCTATATTCAGTAAAAGCCTCGAATGCAGGCTGCAAATCAGATTGTTCTTTAGAATATTCCCGCAACTTTGCAGTATCACTTGCAACGTTAGGATCACAGAGCAGTTCGCTCAGCTTTTCATAGCGGTCCGCCAAGGATTGTAATTTGTCCAACATTGGGGGTCACCTCTCCTGTTTAAAATACTACAAACGATTTTCTCGACTGTTTATTATATCACAATTAAATAAATTAGACTATCTTTAATTATATTTTTACAGAATAATCCCTTATCTTTAAAAGAGGGAGTGGAGTTATGGAAACTTGAAATAACGAATAAGCTTACCAAGACTGGCAAGCTTATTCCGTTTCCTTGGCAGGACTTCCTATACGTTGAAACGGAAATGCATAACGTCGCCATCTTTTACGATGTATTCTTTACCTTCAAGACGTAGCTGTCCGCGTTCTTTCGCACCATTCATAGAACCTGCAGCGATAAGGTCATCATATCCCACTACTTCTGCACGAATAAATCCACGTTCGAAGTCTGTATGAATAACACCTGCTGCTTGAGGTGCCTTCATGCCTTTACGGATCGTCCAAGCACGAACTTCTTGTACACCTGCTGTGAAATACGTATACAATCCTAGTAGACTATAAGCTGCTTTGATCAGACGGTTAAGGCCTGACTCTTCCAACCCTAGCTCCTCTAGGAACATCGCCTTGTCTTCGCCTTCCAATTCTGCAATTTCGGCTTCTACCTTAGCACTAATAGGTACAACTGCTGCATTCTCTGCTGCTGCAAAATCACGCACTTGCTGTACATACGGATTGGTGTCTGCATCGGCTACGCCATCTTCGCTAAGATTAGCTGCATAAAGAACCGGCTTAAGTGTTAGCAAATGAAGATCACGTACAATAGCTAGATCATCTTCACTAAGTTCAACACTACGTGCTGGCATATCGTTATATAGAGCTTCTTTTACTCGTTCAAGAACTTCAACCTCTTGCACAACCTTCTTATCACCATTCTTTATGTTCTTACGCGAACGGTCGATCTTCTTCTCAATACTTTCAAGATCGGCAAGTATGAGTTCAAGATTAATCGTCTGGATATCACTAACTGGATTCACTTTTCCATCTACATGGGTAACGTTCTCATCTTCAAAACATCTCACCACATGGACAATGGCATCAACTTCACGAATATGTGCAAG
This sequence comes from Paenibacillus crassostreae, assembly GCF_001857945.1. Lineage (NCBI taxonomy): Bacteria > Bacillati > Bacillota > Bacilli > Caryophanales > Paenibacillaceae > Paenibacillus > Paenibacillus crassostreae. The sequence goes on along the minus strand of NZ_CP017770.1, from coordinate 3,032,561 downwards.
GAATTTATTTCCTAGACCTTCACCCTTACTCGCACCACGAACAAGTCCAGCAATGTCAACGAATTCGAAGGCAGTTGGTACTGTTTTATCAGGAACAACTAATTCGGTAAGCTTATCCAAACGCTCATCAGGTACTTCAACAACCCCAACATTCGGATCGATTGTACAGAAAGGATAATTCGCTGCTTCTGCTCCAGCTTGTGTGATTGCATTAAACAATGTGGACTTACCTACATTCGGTAGTCCAACGATTCCCGCTTTCAAAGCCATTTATATGACAACTCCCATTTTAGGTTTTTAACTATTTGATCTTACGATACGATATAGCTTGATTTACCCATTATATATTAGAACATTTAACCCAGCAAGGACTATGCCCTACCTAGCCCTGGTAATGGCTATTCACAAGGTCATCTCTTGATTAGAACATATTTCTATATTCACGCTCACACTCATCTTACAGTTAAGTTCCTTCACTTTAAGATCAATTAGATACAAAGAAGACTGGTTTGTCGTTTCAGGCAGAAATGCTACCCGCTCACAGCTATATTCCAATTCACTGCTATTATAATGAAGCTCCACCGATATTCCTTTCCCAGTATCTAAAATAATTTTACCATTCATCTTAAGCTCTGGCTCTATAAAAGTAACGAATCTTTCTGTTAGGGAGATCGGCGTGCTTGCGAAACTATATTGATCCTCTATTCGAAGTGTATTCTTATGATATCGGCAGGTTCGGGTCAAGGATGTTAGATTATCTGACTCATAGGCATTCGTTAAATCTAATTCAACAATATCACCATCCTCAGAGGGTTCAAACTGAATCCAATGAGCCGCATATTGCTCCCCTTCCTGTTGATGGAGACCTTCAATAATCGGGACAGAATGTCCGTGGGAACCATTGTAGATCAGGGAATAGCGCTCATCACCAAAATATTCTTTCGTATAAATACCATTACCTGGATCGACAAAAATAGGTTGATCTTCTGTGTGAAGAATGAAGCTCCCTACATCATTATGGTTATGCGGTTCAGCGTTATGACCACCTTTTATAGAAAAAGCCACGTTCTTCCCATTCCATTCACTTCGACGGATGAATATTTGAGCCTCTTCCAATACATAATAAGCGGATGGTAGCTTTTCAGTGACATAGGATTCCCTGCTCCACAGCAAATTACGAATCGCATGCGCGAACCGAAAGCAATGATCTCCCCACGGTCCGGAATGGGACTTTAATGGGGGTACGTCAACCTCCTCAAAGAGTGACTTCAAATAATGAGTTAGACCGATTTGATAGGCATGTGTAATACTGGAATCTGAATAGCTAATGACAAAATTGTGTCCTAGATAGCATTTTTGCTGGAACATCGCGATTTGTTTCACTTTTTCATTACCATGTAGCAAGTCGATTTCACCTATTGTTCTTTGCTTCAACAGTGCGGCGAAATAAACAAAATATCCGAAGCCATAAGCCCAATACCCAACACCTTCTCGACATGCTCCATCCTCAGCAAAACCATCCAAGAAACATTCCATGGTATCCAAAATACGCGCAAGTAGCGGTGCTAACGTATCATCTTCCTCAATCAGGTACATTGCTGTTGCTCCAATGGCTCCCCCACAGACTGCCGCCCAGTTCATATCTGCCGTTTCCCACCAGTTTGCAGATTTTAAAGAGGCATAGGATTCTAGTACCCGCTCTCTAATCTCCTTGATCACTCGATGCACTACAATTTCGGATAAACGAGATCCTAACAAATGAATAATTTCACTCAAAGAAAATGCAGTCTCTGCTGCAAACAAATCCAATGTCTCCCGATGCCCACGAGCTTCATTCAGTACAATCGATAGGCTTCCGCCTAAATGAGCAGGTAGGCACCATGTATATTCATCACAAATCGCCCAGAGGACATCCTCCAAGGCAACGATGTATTTATCATCCTTGTCCAATAAAGATAGAAACACAAAGGCATCGAGCCTACGTCTTCTCTCAAAATAAGCATTTTGAAACGATTCCCGATCCCCAATTGTCTCATACAATTTATATAATGAAAAAGGAATTAGTGGCATAGGTTCTTGTAAAAGCCTATCCCCCAATTCTCGTATTTCACTAACCATCTCCGCATAGAAAGAATCTGAGGATATTTTTTGCCATGTCGTCACATCTCGTCCCTCTTGAAAAAGTAGTTCCACCCCATGCCCGCAAGCTTTCTCCGTTCCATGATGCAAAGCTTCTAGCAATGACTTCATATTCATCATCTACTTCCACCCTTCAAAAAAGTGTACTATACCTACCATCACAACTAATCCTAGCATCCTCCTAGTATACCAAATCTGTGAGTTCTCGACAGCAAACGCCCTCCGCGCTCGAATTGTGAAATCCCGCGATGGAGAGCGTTTATTATTCGTTATGTGCGTCCCTTAGTCCCCGCTTTCCTTATCTCTTTTTGGGATGATATGCTTGATGGGTTGGCTTGGGGAATGATCATCAATAGCAAGTTCAGTCATCTCCCATTCCGTATTTCCAAGCACCAAATCGGCAGGGAATTCTTCCCCTCTACGCAAGTACAACTCTCGTCCCTCTTCATTCTTATATACCCCTTCCACTTCGACGGTTTCTCTCGATATTGGAAGCATATCTTTATTCTTACTACTCATCGTTGGACGCCTCCCGTAATATGAATGAGTGAAGATCACTCTTCATTAACATACGCCAAGGTAGCTCCCATTATCCAAGCCTTAAGTGTGTGGAGATCCCTATGTGTGTTGCCTACTTAACGACCTACTTCCCTTATTCCATAATTAGGTGTGCAGTAATTTCAGTAAAACACATTAATTCCTCCGAAGATGCTCATACTATTTCTTAAAGTAAAAAAACACCACGAGTCCAACTTAGCCTCATGGTGTTCCAATATCATATTATAGTTGCTTCGACATGCTTATATCCGTCACTTGATATCCCATCTTCTGATACAATCCGAAAGCAATCTTATTATGTCCGAATACATGGAGGGAAATCTTATCAACGCGTAGACGGCTTGCTTCTTCTTCCAAAGCAGACATCGTAGATGTACCGTATCCCTTCCCTTGATAATCTTTATGGATGGCAATATCGTAAATAAATGCTGACCTACCAAGAGGGCCATCCGTAAGATGGATCCACAGATAACCTACCTTAATGTCCAATACTGGATCGACCACAGCGTACAAGTAGGTATTTGGTGTATTCAATCCTTGAGGTAAAAAGCGTTGCATCTCCTCCACAGATAACTGTAATGCTTCTTCAGCCACCCATGTTCCCGCTTTTACTTTATCCTCTGCATAATCTATAGCACTCTGATGGACAAATACTTCATACTCCTGTTCATTCATGCCTCTAAGAGTTACCATACGTAGCATCTCCCTTTATTCCATGTTCATCTTATGTGACAAAAAGGTTATCAAACCCCGAATCTGCTAGATCTTCACTAATCGCTTCGTTGAACGAAGCCCTGAAATATCGGCTACGCCTATGCCGAACATCGCTGTTCGCAGCTCCAGCTCTACCCTCGCGAGTGTGGCGTCTAACGCCTCTTCGGACTGCACAGCGGCCGCCAACAAGCTGCGGCCGAAGCCCACAAGATCGGCACCTAGTGCCAATGCTTTAGCGGCATCCACGCCGCTATTCAGCCCTCCGCTGCCGATCAAGCCTCCGTGCGGGGACACTCCCCGCACCTCAGTGATACACTCCACGGTGGGGATCCCCCATCCCGCGAAAGCCTCAGCGGCCACGCGACGAACCTCGTCGTGGGCGCGGAATTTCTCGACTTGGCTCCAAGAGGTGCCTCCGGCACCCGCCACGTCTATAAATGAAACGCCCGCGTCATACAACCTTGACGCGGTCTCTCCATCGATCCCCCAGCCTACTTCCTTAACTCCAACGGGCACACTGAGTTCGCGACAGACTTGCTTAATGGCTGATAACAATCCCCCGAAATTCGTGTTACCCTCAGGCTGGAATACTTCCTGAAGCCCATTCAAATGCAGTACCAGCATGTCCGCACCAGCAATCTCCACAGCACGCAAGCAATCCTTTGAGCCAAACCCATAATTCAACTGCACCGCACCTAGATTGGCGATGATCGGAATATTCGGCGCCTTGTCTCGAACGTGGAAAGTGTACGCTAGATCCTCCTGCTCGACAGCAGCCCGAACGGAGCCGACACCTAATGCCCATCCCCGACGTTCTGCAACTTCTGCCAGACGAGCATTGATTGCCCCTGTTGACTTACTTCCACCCGTCATTGAACTTATTAATAGAGGTGTACGTAATGAAGCTCCTAAGAATGATGTTTGAATATTCACCTCATCATAATTAATCTCTGGAAGTGCAGAATGACGGAAACGATATTGTTCGAATCCAGCTGTTATGCCACTGGCACCAACTTCCTCTGCAAGACATAATCGCACATGTTCTATTTTACGCTCACCCGTCGGTGTTTTTGGCATTAGAGAGTTATTCCCATTCTCGTGTCTATCTACCTTTTCTAGCGATATAGCTTCTCCATCTATTGGTTTTACGTTATTTTCCTTTTCCAATTCATAGCCCTCCTTTATCCTCGTTCTGTTATAACAATGGTGACATCAATCTTGCAGAGGATTCCAATATTCGTTCCCAGAGCTTTTTGCTTTTCAATTGTTCTAAGGACAATTGATTAGTCGATAATAGATCACGTTCGAAATCGGTCACCATTTTCTGAACACTACATGTCTTTAGTAGAAGTGCATTCACTTCAAAATTTAAGTTCAGGCTACGCATGTCCATATTAGCTGTACCAATCGTCGCTAATTCCCCGTCTACAATCAGTAATTTTGAATGAATAAACCCTTTCTCATACTCATAAATCTTCACTCCCGTCTCTAATAGAACCGGAAAGTAAGAATGTGATGCATAGAATGGGAGTTTTTTATCCGGCTTAGCGGGAAACAGAATTCGCACATCAATTCCCGATAAAGCCGCAACCTTTAATGCCGTCAAAATATCATCATCTGGAATGAAATACGGTGTTGCCAACCACACACTCTTCTCTGCTGAAGTGATCATCGCGAAGAAGAGATTCCGAAGTACACGTCTCTCGTTATCTGGACCACTAGCAATCATCTGAACAATACCGTCCCCCTCACTTGAAAGCACAGGTGACAAGTATTCTTGCTGCAGAAATTGCTCTCCCGTCATATAAAGCCAATCCCGTAGGAATATGATCTGAAGTGTTCGCACAGCTTCACCTTTTACTAGCATATGAGTATCTCGCCAAAATCCGTAGGTTTTGCTTCTACTCAGATACTCGTCCCCCACGTTTAGTCCACCGATAAAACCTACATTCCCATCAATTACAACAATTTTGCGGTGATTACGGAAATTTACCCGACTAGAGAAAAAGTTGGTCTTCACACTGCCAAAGGCAACTACTTTCACTCCTGCATCTACCATTTCTTTCAAAAATGGTTTAGGAATCTGTATACTTCCCACCGCATCATACATAAATCTAATCTCCACACCTAATTTTGCCTTTTTGATCAGTATTTCCTGAATTCTAGTCCCGATATCATCTGCTCGAAAAATATAATACTCCATATGTATATGATGTTTTGCAGCCTCTAGTTCATTAATAATTTTGGAGAAGGTCTGCTCACCATTGGTTAGTACAGTCGTTTCAGTTGAGTGAGAAATCGGAGATCGCCCAAGCTTCTGAGATAATTTCAATAATTGCTGCTGACGTGTCGTAAACCCAGAGTAATCCTGATGGAACCGAAGCTCTTCATTCTCTAATCTCTCGTATGTCTCCATATCAATAATCGCCTTTTTGTCATACTTACGACGGTTGAAAAAATTCTGACCGAATAAGAAGTAGACGATGAGTCCCACGATAGGTACTAATGCAAGCAATAGAATCCAAGACATCGTTGTAGAAGGATTTCGATTCTCCATAGAAATCATGAAACATAGTGAAATAATCGTTAGGGTTGAGAACACACTGACGATTGTCCCTGCCGTTTTTCCTACAAAACCAAATCCAAAATAATAAAATGCAAACACCAACACAAAAATTAATATAACCTGCAATCCTCGTCTCATTTATACACGCACCTTTAGTCTTTACATTAGATAGTTAAATATTACCTTATTCATGCTTATCCCTTAACTATTGTACACGATCCATTGATAATCAACCATCTTTACCTCATCCAACAGTGGCAATCGTTGTATTGTATCTCGTTTTATAATATAATCTGACCAGCTGGTCAATATGAGAACCATAGAGTTCTAGAAAGGAGTGCAAGTCGATTGTCTGAAAAACAAACGGACAAAAAAACAACTATTCTGAAAACAGCCCTACAGTTATTCTCTACCAAGGGGATTGCTTCTACCTCCATGCAAGAAATTGCTGAAGTATGCGAAATGTCAAAGGGAAGTCTATATCTCCATTTCAAATCGAAAGAAGAGCTGGAAGAAAGTATTTACTCATATTGTTTTCAGCTCATTCGTGAAAGTGTCATTCGATTTGAACAGGAATCTCATCTTACTCCTAAAGAACAACTAGAAGCACAATTAGAGGCTCTTCTTCATCATTTGCTTGAATTACGGGAATTTCTGAAATATCAATTCATGGATGGCGCATATCTGACTAAAAAGAATGGTACTGGAAATTGCCTTCAAGATGATCATTTCAAAATGTTAAACTGGTTCAGGTTGAAATTGGAGTCCATCTATGGAACTGAAATTGAACCTTATGCTATGGATTTAGTCTTTTTCTTTGGAGGTTTACTTGGTTCAAACTTACGAATGTTATTCATTCCCGGTCTTCCACTTCACACCAAGAAGATGTCATCTCATCTCATTTCTCTGTTAGATGATATTGCTGCAAGTATGATAGCAAGAACGCCCGAACCCTTAATCCCTACAGAATTATGGTATCCATGGATCGATGAATTTCAAGAGCAATCTAGCATTCAACGGCATCCTTTTCTAATAACGAAAGAAATGAAGGATTGTCTGAAGTCAATCACAATTGACCAACAGGTATATAAAGACGCTTTCGAATCCATACATATTCTCGAAAAGGAAATTGTGGATAGTCATCCCCGGAGAGTCATGATTCAAGGTATGATTGGAAATTTAGAACAAATACCAGAACTGCAAGCACTAAATAGCGAACTCAGGGAAATTATTTCATTGTATTCGATGAATGTGTGAAATCATCAACTAGCTGATTCGACTTAGATATATTTGGAGAGGGGCAGGACCTTATTTATGAAGAGTATTATTAATTTTTCTTTGAATAACAAGTTTGCCATTTGGATTCTAACAATTATCGTTACTGCTGCGGGATTATTCGCAGGGCTATCCATGAAGCAAGAAACCATTCCTAACATTAGTATTCCCTACTTGAATGTAATTGCGATATACCCTGGTGCAGCCCCAGAAGGTGTTCTACAAGATGTGACGCTTCCGCTTGAACAACGCTTACGTAACATAGATGACGTCAAGATGATTACCTCGACATCCATGGAGAATGCTTCTTCAGTGGCAATAGAGTTCGATTACGGTACAGACTTAGATCAAGCAACAGCCGCAGTCCGTGAAGCTCTGAATGAAGTCACTTTACCCGAGGATGCACAGAAACCTACCATATCCAAATTTAGCATGAATTCATTCCCCGTTATTTCCCTGAGTGCTTCGAACAACCAAGCAAAAGACTTAGAGGAATTAACAAGTATTATCGAAAAACAAGTTAAACCTGAATTAGAGAAACTTGAAGGTGTAGCTTCTGTAAGTATATCTGGTCAGTATGTTAAAGAAGTTCAATTGAAATTTGATGAGGCCAAAATGGCTCAATTAGGACTAACTCAGGATACGGTGCAAGGGATCGTTCAAGGATCATCTCTCCGTGTTCCCCTAGGTCTCTATAACTTAGAGGATTCCGAGAAAGCCGTTGTCGTAGATGGGAATATCATTGAACTTGACGATTTGAAGAACCTTGCGATTCCAGTTATTCTGAATGCGGGTGCTGACTCTGGTATTCCAACCGTTAAGCTTAGTGAGATTGCTAATATTCAAGTCATTGGTCAAGCAGAGTCTATCTCTCGTACCAATGGTGCTGAATCGATCGGGATATCCATTGTTAAAGACAATGATGCTAATACTGTTGATGTCGTGAATGCAGTTAAAGACAGCATCATTGATTTGGAGAAAGATTATAATGGTCTTGATCTGATCACACTACTGGATCAAGGTGAACCGATCGAAGATTCGGTGAACACGATGCTTAGCAAAGCTGTATTTGGAGCATTGTTTGCTGTCGTCATCATTCTGATCTTCTTACGTAACATTCGCTCGACAATTATATCCATTATCTCCATCCCCTTGTCACTACTAGCTGCTCTTCTTATCCTTTGGCGATTAGATATTACGCTAAATATGATGACATTAGGCGCTATGACTGTAGCCATTGGGCGGGTCATCGATGACTCCATTGTCGTCATTGAGAATATTTATAGACGATTAGCTGACAGTGGAGAGAAACTTCGCGGTCGTGAATTAATCCGTGAGGCGACAGCAGAAATGTTCCTTCCGATCATGTCATCCACAATTGTCACCATCGCAGTGTTCCTTCCACTTGCCTTTGTAAGTGGGATGGTCGGAGAATTGTTCTTACCTTTTGCATTAACGATGGTTTTTGCACTGCTAGCTTCCCTAATTATTGCGATAACAATCGTCCCTATGCTTGCACATACCCTCTTCAAGAAAGGGATTTCATCAAAGAGAATTACTCATAAAGAAGAACTAGGAAAACTTGCAAAAGGCTATCAAAAAATTCTAAATTGGACTTTATCCCATAAAATTATCACGTTTGGTTCAGCTGTTCTTCTACTTGTTGGTAGCCTATTGTTATATCCTTTAATTGGTACCAGCTTCATGCCAGAACAAAAAGACAAATTCATCATGGTGACTTATTCTCCTGAGCCAGGTACTCAAATAGCGGCTGTCGAGAAGGTCGCCTTGGAAGCCGAGAAACTCATCCTTAGCCAACCTTCGGTTGAGAAGATGCAGTATTCTATTGGAGGCGCTAATCCTATGGGTGGGGCTAGCTCATCTAATTCGGGTCTCTTCTATATTGAATACAATACCGATACAGAGAATTTCGAGGACGTTCAGAAAACACTCATCGAGGATCTTCAGCAGGAAGTCCCTGTAGGAGAATGGACCTCCCTAGATATGACGGGTGGAATGTTATCTAGTGGATTAAGCGTCAGTGTATTCGGAGATCGCTTAGAAGATATTCAGCCCGTATCGGATCAAATTCTAGCATTCGTTGAAGAGGATACGACCTATTTTGAAAAAGCAAAATCCAGTCTATCCACTTCCTATGATCAGTACACCATTGTGGCTAATCAGGAAAAACTGAGCTCCCTAGGTCTTACTGCGGGTCAGATCGCCATGAAGATAAGCCCTATTCGCGAACGTCCTGTTCTAACAGAGATCGAAGTCGATGACAAAACCTATAAGGTTTACATCGAAGCCGATAGCTCGGAATATCAAACGATCAACGAAATTGCGAATGAAAAAATCATGTCCCCACTTGGATTTGAAGTGGCCATCAAAGATGTAGCCAAAGTGGAAAAAGGACATTCTCCGAACTCCATTACACGCACGGATGGTAAAATGGTTGTCTCCGTAACAGCTAATATTAAGACAGCAGATGTTGGTAAAGCTTCAACTAGTTTACAGGACAAAATAGATGCTATCGAACTCCCTGACGGTGTCGAAGTGAAGTTCGGTGGTTCAACGGAACAGATCAATGATACATTCAAGCAACTAGGAATTGCCATGTTAGCAGCGATTGCAGTTGTGTACTTTGTTCTCGTTGTTACCTTTGGTGGAGGACTTGCACCATTCGCAATTCTATTCTCCTTACCATTTACAGTCATCGGTGCACTTGTCGGGTTACTACTCGCTAATGAAACGTTGAATGTGTCCTCATTAATGGGTGCATTAATGCTCATTGGGATCGTTGTCACAAATGCCATTGTACTGATTGACCGCGTTATTCATAAAGAACGTGAAGGTTTATCTACTCGTGAAGCACTTCTTGAAGCAGGAGCGACTCGTCTTCGCCCAATACTAATGACTGCATTGGCTACTATTGGTGCATTAGTACCACTAGTTACTGGATTGGAAGATAGTGCAGGAATCATTTCACGTGGACTCGGTATTACCGTTATCGGTGGTCTAATCAGTTCGACGCTGTTAACGTTAGTTATCGTTCCTATCGTATATGAATTCTTGATGAAGTTCCGCAAACCTAAAGTTCAAGATTAAGATTAAGATTAAGATTAAGATTAAGATTAAGATTAAGATAAAGATAACCTAAGTTTAATGCTTTCTTATATTTTGAAAAGGACGTATTCCTCTCACTTTATTAGTGAAGGAGATACGTCCTTTTCTTGATTTTAACCTTTTAGCTCTAGCCCTAACATCCATATGCGAAGTTTACCTACATATGCGATAATCTATCTACAGCAAACTCATGGAAGGGGTTCTACATTATGATCACAACCGTCACTCTGAATGCAGCCTTAGATATTACATACACTATTCCCCATTTCCAAGTCAATCACCAGCATCGGACAGCAGAATATCTCGCTGTTCCAGGTGGTAAAGGTGTAAATGTAGCTCGTGTATTGCATACATTAGGAGATCAAGTGACTGCTACAGGTTATGTCGCAGGGTATCAGGGAGATGCACTACTCGCTGGTCTGAAGGCAGAAGATATTCAGTCTGATTTCATTATCCTACCAAACGGTGAATCGAGACGGGCGATTACCATTCTCGATCAACAACAAGGAACCAGTACCGAACTCATTGAAGAGGGACCCCTAATTATTGAACCAGATCTACATATGCTACGGCGCAAAGTTGAAGCCTTCGCTAAACAATCTACATGGATGTTGTTCTGCGGTAGCCTTCCAATGGGATGCCCATCCTCTATCTATGCTGAACTAACGGAAATATCGCATCATTATGGGGCTAAGGTAGGGCTCGACGCACATGGAGAATCACTTCGTGAAGCACTTCATGCGAAACCTGACCTTGTGAAGCCTAACGAGCATGAATGGGCTGAATTGATGGGAATCCAGAATGACGGTGACAATGCTACCATTCAGGCTATAGCCTCCCTAATCGGTGACGATGCTCGACTCATAGTTGTATCACAAGGTGAACGTGGAGCATTGGCTGGGTACGCTGGAGAATTCTATCGGATTCACATTCCTAAGGTGAACGCAATAAATCCTGTTGGAAGTGGAGACTCTATGGTTGCGGGAATGGTGAGCGCTCTATGCAAAGGTGCTGACATTATCACCACCCTCAAATTAGGAGCTGCCTGCGGGACGGCTAATACGTTACACAAGAAGGCCGGCAAGGTCAGCATGCAGGATGTCGACCGGATCCAAAGGGACATTGTAGTCCAAAAAATATAAATAAAAAAACTGACTCCATCTGACGCTCGAGGAACCAGCCTAAAAATCGTTATTGAATTCATGTTGACTAGGAAAGATTCTCCCTCCATGTGTGCAACATGCGTCTGTCATATGTAATAAAGTCTCTCAAAATACTACCTATTTCTGTATAAATCGGACTGTGTGTCTCATTCATTAAATCTTCACCAAAAATGGGTACCCAATTCATTACATGGTCCTCTAAGAATTTGATTTGATCATCAATTAATGATAACTGAGCTATTCTTATTCTTCGATGATCTGATGTTCGTTCAGCAAGAATAGCCATATATTCAAGCTCAATTAGAATATAATCATCATGCTCATGGCTCAATTTATTGAATGCAATACCTGACCGAACGTACACCTCACGTATATCTGCAGTACAATCGACTTGCTTTTCTCTTACCTTACTTATATAGGAACTCTCACATAACGAAGGAAATAACGGTTGAGTTCCCTCAAATAAGCGCCGATATTCCTTCTTCTCCACTTCACTTATTTCAATAAGTTGACTTGGATGAATGTTAGAAAAATAATGTATTAATCGTTGCCCACCTTCTGTCAGTAGGACATCTTCCCTTGTAACCATATGCTGCCGCCATTGAGAAATAAGCGATAGACTTGGGGAATTTCCCAAAAAATCAATAAGCAACTGATACATCCAGCCTCTTCTTTTCTTCCATAAAGTGCATTCTTCAGAATCCTTACTAAGTTCCATCGTCATGTTCATCGTGTGTTACCCCCCTATATTATCATCGAGTAGTGACGTTACGATCTAATAAGAATACCCAACTATAAAAGATAGCGCTTTCTTATATATTGAGAATACCTTAAATATTAAATAAATTATGTAACAAACTTCACATACCAATCTGACATCCAAAAAAAAATGATTTCCGTCAATGACGAAAATCATAAAGAGAAATCCTTCGGCATACGATTACTAGGGGGAATCGTTACCTATTACATATATTATAACTCATATTGTAAGCGCTTACCATATCTTTTTTTTAAAAAATTTGTCTATTTCGTAATTTTTTTGTCATATGGAAATTTGCTGGTTTGAAACCACTTACAACAAGTGATAAAGTTAAATAGTTAGCCTACACATAGAATAAATTTGTATAGAATGAGAGATAATCATGCGAAGTACAAGAGCGTGACCATTCGTCTGATCGAAAGGAATGTCATTATTGCGAGAATATATAGATCATAAATCTTCCTTAACGTCACTTAAGTTATTTAATTTCTTTATTTATGGTTCGATGGTTATATTTACAAGCTTTTTTCAGTTATACCTTCTCGATGTGGGTATGACGAAGTTGGAAATAGGAAGTCTGATGGCGCTTGGCCCTTTTGTCTCCCTATTTGCTAATCCCTTCTGGAGAAGTTGGGGTGACCGTGTGTATAACATGAAACGCATTATTATTCTCATGTTGATCGGTACCGTGTTACTGTTACAATTTGTCTTTCAAGCGAATACATATCCTATGGTTTATTTTATGATGATCTTATTCTTTTTCTTCCAAACGCCCATATTTTCTCATAGCAACAGTCTAATCCTAGGATATATTCAGGACACATCTCATCAATTCGGTTCCTTCCGTATGTGGGGATCTATTGGTTGGGCAATCACCGCTATTGTTGCAGGTTTAATTCTGGATTTGACAGGTATATCAGGAGTACCCATCTTATTTACGCTGTTGCTTATCCTAGCTATTGGGGCTGTTTTATTTCTTCCACCCCTCCATCGTACTTCTCATACGCCGACGTTACACCTTAGAGGATTTTCCAATATATTAACTCATAGGTATTTTCTCACCTTTATTCTATTAGGTGTACTTGTGTCTATTCCTAATGCAATGAATAATACATTTATGTCGCTATATATCTCAGAGATCGGTGGATCTAAGTGGATGATTGGGTTGGCAGTGTTCCTCTCTTCATTTTTTGAAATGGGATTTTTCATGCTCTTTGACCGTTTCGTAAAACGTAGAATAACATGGCTCTTCGGATGTCTTGCCTTAGTCAGTCTACTCTTCAGTCTCCGTTGGCTCCTTATGGCTGAAGCTACACTCCCATTAGAAGTCGCTGCCATTCAAGTGTTACACTGCGTTACCTTCGGTGGATTCTTCTACGTTGGAACCCAACTAACGATGTTATTGATTCCTCGTCCTTATCGTGCAACGGGTCAAGCTGTATATACACTATCATGGAGTGGGATTGCTGGTGTCCTCGGAGCCTTTATCGGTGGATGGCTATTCCAAAGCTTCGGTGCAGAATCTATGTATACAACAGGTATGATATTCTCACTCATTGGTGCCGCTGGCTTTACTCAGATGTGGTGGATTATTCGCAAGCATGGTTATGAGTTACCTAATACGCATCCTGAGCAAGAACTAGATGAAGAACCTACTCTATAATGATGAAATATATTGAATAAAACCAGCCCACATTATCTCAATGCGGGCTGGTTTATTTGTATTTCAATATTCATTATTGGTTTATTTCGTGATCGGGAATGAACTCTTGAGTGAGACGATCCGATTAAATACCGGATGTCCTGCTGTAGAATACTTAGAATCTACGTTGAAATAACCATGACGGAAGAATTGAAATTTATCCTGAGCAACTACATCAACCATCCCAGGTTCAATATATCCGTGAACAATTTCCATTGAATTTGGATTGATCTGATCAAGGAATGTCTTCTCTTGTGTCACATCAACAGACTCTTCTACTTCTTCATCTTTTATGAGTGGTTCATACAAACGGAATTCAGCAGGAACCGCTTGATTAGCCTCTATCCAGTGAATGGTACCTTTCACTTTACGCCCGGTAAATCCACTACCGCTCTTCGTCTCCGGATCATAGGTACAGTGTATTTCAACAACATGACCATCTTCGTCCTTAATGACTTCATTACATTTGATGAAGTAAGCATTTTTAAGTCGGACTTCATTCCCTGGGAATAACCGGAAGTATTTATTCGGTGGATTCTCCATGAAATCCTCTTGCTCAACATATATTTCCCGAGAGAAAGGAACTTCGCGATTACCCATTTCAGGATTCTCAATATTATTCTCTACTTCAAGTAACTCTGTTTGTCCCTCAGGGTAATTCGTTATTACGACTTTGAGTGGATTCAATACTGCCATTGTACGAGGAACCTTTATCTTCAGATCTTCACGAACAAAGTGTTCCATCATTTGGCGATCTACAACACCTTGGCTTTTGGAAATTCCTGTCTCGTAGATAAAACTACGAATCGCTTCAGGTGTATAACCTAGACGACGTAGTCCTGAGATTGTTGGCATACGCGGATCGTCCCAGCCATCTACCAGTTGTTGATCAACTAATAACTTTAACTTACGTTTACTTGTTAAGGTCTGTCCAACATTCAAGCGACCGAATTCATATTGATGCGGAACATTAGGCATTTCACATTCTGCTATTACCCAATCATAGAAGGGACGTTGATCTTCAAATTCCAATGAACAAAGTGAATGTGTTATCCCCTCAATAGCATCCTCTAGTGGATGTGCGAAGGCGTACATCGGATAAATACACCATTTATCACCTGTATTGTGATGATGAGTATGAGAAATTCGATAAATAACTGGATCACGCAAGTTAATATTCGGTGATGACATATCAATTTTGGCACGCAATACTTTTTCACCATCATTAAATTTGCCAGCAAGCATCGCTTCAAATAGTTCCAGGTTCTCTTCTATACTACGATCACGATAAGGACTATTACTACCCGGTTCTGTCAAAGTGCCTCGCGTCTCACGAATTTGTTCGGCATTGAGATCATCGATAAAAGCTTTACCTTTCTTAATCAACAACACTGCGCGATCATACATCTCATCGAAATAGTCTGAGGCGAAACGTAGTTCATCCCATTCATATCCTAGCCATTTCACATCTTCTTGGATAGAATCTACATATTCCGTATCTTCTTTGATCGGATTGGTATCATCGAATCTCAGATTGGTCTTCCCGCCGAATTCATCTGCTAACGTAAAGTTAATATAGATCGCTTTCGCATGTCCGATATGTAAATAACCATTAGGCTCTGGTGGAAATCTCGTAACAATTTCCTTCACCTTGCCGGAATTTAGATCTTCTGTAATGATACTTTTAATAAAATTGGAGGGTGTACTTGGGTTCTCCACTGTAATCAACCTTTCATTCTTGAGATTTATGCCTCATCTTGCACATAATCGCTTCATACAAATATACCTGTAAAATAAAGAATGTTCAATTAAAATGCACCTTCATCCAGCCACTTTTGGAACCTTTGTCTTGTAACAGATGACAGAACCTCCAGCTTTATCATATGTTGCAATACTTCTGGATCTCTATCTTTAGGACTGCTGGCAAGAAGACGCAAGACTTCAACTACACTGACTTGTGCAGCATGCGACTCCAATTGATCAATCCGTGAAGTTGAATTTAGATAACCTTCTCGTAAGACTCGGAAATAAAATCCACTATAGCCCGTCTTTAGGAATTGTACTGGAAGATCAGCCACTCCGTGTTTCTGTGATAGTTTATAGCAAGGAAATCTAGGTTGGCTAACCTGTAGAATTGCATCACCCACTTGATACACATCTCCAATGCATACGTCAGACTCTAACATGCCCGTAACTGTCAAGTTCTCACCGAAGGCCGCATACTGCAGGGATTTTCCGAGTTGATTCTCCCAATAAGCATAATGTTCGTATGGATATACACATACAGCTTTATCTGCACCACCATGATTAACCAAATCTGCCTGACCATCCCCGTCGATTTGTTCTTTTCCCAGAAACACATCACCTTGAATCGGTTCCTTATAAATACCTGTCTCAAGTACTTTCCCTTGGTATTCAACCGCGATAGGCTTTCCAACATTGAGCGAAATCAGTGCACTCGCCATTCCACCGAACTCCCTTCCATTAGACCCGCAATCATTTACATTATATATAGTCAGATGAGAATATTTCTTGCTTGAATGAAATTGATTCTTATAAGAAATAACCCATCAAGATATCATCTACATAACGTCCGCCCACATAAAACTCTTTGATAAGCCGACCTTCTCTAACAAAACCACATTTTTCATAAAATTTCAATGCTCCCTCATTAGATGAAAGCACACGTAAGCTTAGCTTCTTGATCCCCTGTTCAGTCGCCCACTCTTTCAACGTTTCCATGAGTCTTGTCCCTATTCTCTCCTGCTGATACTGTGGATGAACGGCAATATTGATCTCATACACATGGTGATTACTGCGGATCAGTGTAGGATAACGAAACCCCACATAACCACAAAGTTTATGGTCTACGAAGGCAACAAACTGCGAACCTGGTTGGCAATGTCGTAAGAAATCCTCACGTGAAGTCCAATTCAATGGCTCAGGGGAACTATAATCATCCCAGACGATAGCATCTAAGTCCATAAGCTGTTGTGCATCTTTCATTTCAGAGAGGCGGATCGTCAATGTTCGTTGGTTAATCTCCATTCCTTTCACCTCTTTTCACTAATCCTGTTCTAATATTAGATTACCGTTGACTCTTCTCCATATTTGTCTGCTCTATTCTGAATGGCATGTATAACGAAGAAGATTACGCCGATTACTGCTGTGCCTGAGGCTAACCATGCGACAGGTACAAGCCCACCCCCATCATATAAAACACCCATTGCGTAGGGCCCAATAACCTTCCCTACCGCACCGACCCCACCAGAGAGGCCAATGTAGAATGGTGCAGACCGTCCTGCATGATCAGAAATGAATGACGGGATAGCAGGTGATATAAGCATTTCACCTATTGTCGCTAGGATCATTGCCAATACCATTCCAGTATAATTATGCGTTAATAATATCACTATATATGCTAACAGATAGAACACAGCACTCATCGTCATTTGAGAAGATGATGTTCTAGCCAACCATCTTTTTAATAGACTGATCATAGGTTGAGCTACGAAGATGAGGACACCATTCAACGTCCATAGGAATCCATACGCTTTCTTTGGAATTCCTTCTGAAATAATAAATGGGGATACCCCTGAATTCCATATCGAATTGCCTAGTAATATGAACATAGATCCTAAACCCAAATATAAGTATATACGTGTATTACTAAGCAAACCCCATACACTTTCTTCTGTTGCTGATGTTGTTTTTTTGTCTAAATGTACTTCTCCCTGCTCTTTATTCAAACGATTCAAATAATTGAGAAAGAAAAATGCAAAAATAACCGAAGTCAGACCATTCGCAATAAATGTGAGTTTATATGATATGTCTGCTAGAAACCCACTCAGCGCTGTTCCTAAAGCTACGCCAATATTGTTAGCCACATAAATAATATTAAACAATTCTCCACGCCGATCCGCAAATCGAAACCCAATAAATGCCTGAATAGCCGGCAAAGACAAAGCATTACAGAAACCGATAAACCCCATTAATGCCATATAGAAATACCAATACTGACTTATCACCGGTAGAGCAAACAACCCTATCGCATTTAACGCTAATGAACCAACAATTAACTTCTTAACACCTACCCGATGGTAAAGTGATCCTCCTAACAATTGTCCTATAATTCCACCTACAGCTTGAATGAGAATAACAAGCCCAGCATCTGCCATATTACGCCCCAATTCATCGAATACAAACATCGTTGTTAGGGGCCACATCAGCGAGCTACCTGTAGAATTGATCAAACTAGCTAAGAGAAATACCTTAACTTCTTTCGGGTAATTCTCTAAAATCTTCATCCGTTATTATCTCCCAAATATCTAGTTGTTCCTTCTATCTTAAATCTCCAAGCCCAATTCTGCAAAGTTAACCTGATTAATCAAGGAAATAAAAAGGGTCGACTCTTCCTTAAAGAAAGGATTAGGTCGACCCGACAGTTACTTTTTATCAAGCAGAAACGGCTATGCCGTCCTTTATCAGAGAGTTTATCCTTCCGATTTATATAAGTGCTCATGTAGTGTTCTTGCCTGTGAAGTGTGCACCTTAACTTTTGCTGTGGCTGTGGCAGAACTCGTCTGTGGTTCGCGTAGATAAGCCACCCAGTAGGCAAGCGCTACGAAGATTGCACCTCCTGTCAAATTACCTAGCCAGACTGGCACGAAATTGATCAAGTATTCTCCCCATGAATAGTAACCGGCGAAAATAGCTGCAGGAATCAGGAACATATTCGCCACAACGTGCTGAAATCCAATCGCTACAAAAGCCATGGTTGGGAACCAGATCCCTAATATTTTGCCACTCATATTATCTGCACCATAGGATAGCCATACCGCTAATGCTACTAACCAGTTACATCCAATCCCTGAGACAAATGCTTGAAGGAATGTAGCATCTAACTTATGTCCTGCCATATCCACTACTTTATCTAAATACACGCCTGATTCCGTCAGTCCAACGATATGTCCAAAAAAATAGGCAACGAATACGGCTCCCGCAAAGTTACTCAATGTAATTAATATAAGGTTCTTTAATGCTTCCCACGTCGAAATCCTCTTCGTAATCCGAGCCAACGGAACTGCCATCATATTCCCAGTCAGCAATTCACCACCCGCTAGAAGCACGAGAATGAGGCCCAATGGAAACACTGAAGCTCCAAGGAGATTTACGATCCCACTCCATTCCGCTGGTGCTCCTGCTACAACACGAATATCTAGTAAAAATCCTAGCGCTATAAATGCGCCCCCTAAGAATCCTAGAACAAGTACCGTATCAAGCCGATTGTGGGCCTTCTTCGTCCCGTTCTCCACTGTCACTTCAGCAATTTGCTGAGGTTTATAATAGGCCATGATCCTATCCCCTTAATCCAATAATGTTTAAAATCTAATCTATTTATACTGATTGTAACGTACTTGTTTCCGTTCTAAACGTAATAATTATCACAATACATGACCGAAAGTGAAAACTTTCACAGAATAGTTCGATTTTCATAATCAACATAAGGTCAATGTCTATGTTATGGATAATATATCGAGGGAATTGATTATTTACTATTGAGATTGATAGTTAAAAATATACATTAGATGATATTCATGACCGAATAATGCACTAAAAAAATCAGGTCAAGGTATTATCCTCGACCTGATTTTGGTATTAAAGTTATATTGTAGTTAGCTACAATATAATATTCTTTTACACGTGGGAAGGCTCTTTCTTAGCAGTAGTAGATAATGCTTGTAGCCCAGCCGTATTCAAGAAATTCCAAGGCTTATTATAGTGTGGTTGGAAGAAGAAATCGATAAAACCAAGTTCATCAACCGTCATTTGATTCTGAATACATACTGAGATCGTATTGATCGATTGTGTCAATTCCACCTTCGACATCAACTGAGCACCTAAGATGCGACGTGTTCCTTTTTCAAATACAACCTTCAAAGTTACATCTTCCGATGTTGGCATAAATTCAGGGCGATAACGATCAGTCACTGTTACTGTCTCTACCTGCAATCCTGCATCGATAGCTGCTAATTCCGTCAACCCAGTTGCTGCAATATTATCCTCGTATATTTTAATACCTGATGTACCTTGCGTTCCCATATAACGAGTCGTCTGATCCACCAAATTGCGCGCAACTAATGTTCCCATCCGTACGGCATTGGTCGCTAATGGAATGTAAGATTTCTTACCTGTCGGATTATAGTGAATCGCACAACTATCTCCCGCTGCAAAAACATCCTTCCTGCTCGTCTGCATATAGTTGTCTACGATAATCGCACCGTTAGGAAGCATATCTACTTGGCCCTTCAACAACTCTGTATTAGGACGGAATCCAATACACAGGATCACCAAGTCTGTTTCATATTCTCCATGCGTAGTAATCACCTTATTCACGACTCCGTTACTTCCTTCGAAGGCAGTCACGGTCTGATTCAATGCAAGCTTGATCCCTTTATTCTGAAAAGATTCTTGAATAGCATCAGTAAACTCAGGGTCTAGGTATTTGTTCAATATGCGGTCTACACCATCTATGAGGGTTACTTCTTTACCATTCATTTGAAAAGCTTCTACGAGCTCGACTCCAATGTAACCTGCGCCGACAACCGTAATACGTTTAGCATGACTTGCCTTTTCGATAATCGTATTCGAGTGGTTATAGTTTTTGCAAAGTAAGATATTATCCAATTCAATTCCTTCAAGCTTCGGAATAATAGGCCATGATCCTGTTGTCATAATCAATTTATCGTAAGTATCTTCAAACTCCTCACCATTTACTAAGTTACGCACGGTTAATTTCTTATGATCGGTATCAATTGACGTTACTTCATGCCGCATGTTTGTATTCACCCCTAAAGCAGCCAGTTGATCTGGGGAAGAATAGAATAGACCATGTGGATCTTTCACGACACCACCTACATATAATGCGATCCCACACGACAAGAAGGATATATTATCATTACGCTCGTAAACGGTTATTTCTGCCTCTGGGTATAATTGAGCGGTATTTACGATAGCTGCTGTTCCTGCATGTGTACAACCTATGACTACTACTTTCATGATATTTCCTCCTCCAAATTTTAGATATCCAAATTTGATATATTTTCTGTAGCTAATTCAGCTGTGATTAATTTCACTTGATAAACCTTATTATAGTGTGATATTTTTCACATTGCAATAGGTATTGATAAAATTTTCACAATCGTCACATCTAAACACTTGCCCTTAACCATCTACTCTAGACAGATTAAGATCTGGTTATTTGAGTTCTAGCATAATTCCCCAGTGATTATTATCATATCCTAATATGACATTTCCACACTCTTAACAACCACTTCTTTGGTCGAGGATAGATACCGTACTTCATTAAGACGCACTGTATCCATCAATTATCAGTCACGTTATGATCTAGGATTACCCTTCTGTTCAAAACTCATGCACGCCTTACCTGATGAAGCAAAAACTGCATGACTGGGCATTATTGCTGTTTTAAACTCATAAGCTCTACATCCCTTAGGGAATTGTCGATCCCATGTGACATAGAAATGCTGACATTTCATACAATTGATACGCTGATTCTCATTCATCTGAATTCTCCATTAGTGTAAGATACGTCAATTATACCATGGGAAATTGGTTTCTTTTATACTCATTTGCCTCATATACATCTAGTGCCGCTTGAACACCATATCCACATGGTAGCGATAATCCGTGCCGTATTAGTACAGCTTCAAATGCACCGAGTAGCCTCAGAATATTATTCTCACGGCAGCTGAATCCCATCGTACCGATACGCCAGATCAAGCCTTTCAAAGGACCAAAGGAACTGGCGATTTCTATCCCGAATCGATTGAGTAACATGGAGCGAACTGATTCCCCATCTACACCTTCCGGAATCAAGACACAGGTGACAACGGTCAACTTACAGTCAGGATCCCCATATAGCTTAAGGCCCATCGCGGTCAATCCAGCTAAAAGTGCCTTTTCATGCAATATATGTCTGGCAAAACGTGCTTCAAATCCCTCTTCAAGTGTCAATCGTAAACCTTCCCGCAGAGCATATAGCATAGAGGTCATCTCGGTATGATGATTCAATCGTGTGGAACTCCAGTAGTCTTGAAGCATGCTAAGATCGAAATAATTACTACGGATAAAAGATAGCTTCGTAGACTCTGCGTATTCTTGTCCTGTTCTTAATCCACGTTCTACCTGCTTACGACTCAACAGCTTAGCCTCTGCGCGATCATTATATGTGATTGGAGCCATTCCTGATGGTATGGACAGACATTTCTGTGTACCACCAATAACAGCGTCAAGCATCCATTCATCCGTCTCAACAGGAACTCCCCCAATCGTTGCCACAGCATCGACAATAAGTAAGACGTCCATCTCACGACAGGCCTGCCCAATTTCCGCCAACGGCTGTATACGACCTGTAGATGTCTCCCCATGGACGATGGCTACCACATCAGGTGTGAATCTCTCTATCGCTGCGATAACCTCATTCGGTTCAAATACGCTTCCCCATGTTTTCTCTATCACGAATACCTCTGCCCCACATCGTTCGGCAATCTCATGTAAGAGATGCCCGAAGCGACCGTAGATGGGGATTAGGACACGATCACCTGGGGCAATAAGACTGACCATCGCCGCTTCAATACCTGAACGAGAGGTTCCGTCTATAGGATAAGCCCATCGATTATCTGTAGAGAATAATTCCCTTAACATTTCCATCGTTTCATTCATAATACATGTGAACTCTGGATCGAATTGCCCCAGAATTGGAAAGGACATCGCCCGCAGTACACGTGGATCAACTTCTACCGGTCCCGGTGTCATAATACACCTTTGTGACGGTGACAAATCTACATACCGCCTCATGAACATCTCTCCTTGTAGGTTCATTCGCTAAACCAATATTGTTAATGCAACATGACATGGATAACTTGGATATCAGTCTATACATATGCCAACTCATACAACATCGTTGTGAGTACATCTAATCCAGCAGCCAACGCCTCAGGAGTTGAATATTCTTCAGGAGAATGGCTGATGCCTGCTTGACTCGGTACAAAAATCATCGTAGTAGCACATTGTGGTGCAAATAACTGGGCATCATGCCCTGCACCGCTCACCATCATGCGGTAAGATTTTCCCCGCTTCTGACATGTACTCTCCAACATTGCACATAGCTTCATGTCCATGGGTGCTGGAGGAGTGCTGAGGCTTAGTGAGACAACAATCTCCAGTCCACGCTTGATTGCTGTCTCACGAAAACCTGAAAGGGTACGGTCACAGAATCCTCCTAGTTCCTCTTCTTCGCTATGACGAATATCAAGCGTAAATACGACTTCACCTGGGATGACATTTGGCGTATTCGGAAACACTTCCAACCGACCGCATGTAGCCACTAGATTCTCACCCACCTCTAGAGCTAAGCTCTCCAAGAGGATTAGCATTTCTGCCAAACCAGCAAGTGCATCCAGCCTCATCATCATCGGCGTCGTACCCGCATGATTGGCTACACCACTGACCTTAATCCGATATCGTCTTTGTCCAACAATAGCTTGCACAATGCCAATTTCTGTTTCCGTCTTCTCGAGAATGATGCCTTGCTCAATATGCAATTCCACAAAAGCACCTATATCACTTCTGCGTGCCCCAGCCTCTAAGCCCATTGCCCTACTTCCTACCCTATTGCCCACTGTCCCTCTATCGTGCTCATCACGATCATCCTCAATAGAGCCAACTCCAAATCCTGAATCCGTCATGGCAGTCAACAGTGATACGCCCTCAGCATCAACGCAGGTTGCCATTTCCCCACCTCCATACATCCCAGTAACATGACCTGAACCCCAGAATGTTAATGGAAATCGACTACCCTCTTCCTCACAAAAGGACACTACCTCCAGCGTTCTAAGTGGATGTCCAAAGGTCTGTTGCAAATAATGAATTGCCGTAACTGCGGCCGCTATGCCATATGCTCCATCATATTTACCACCATTTACGACCGTGTCGATATGGGAACCTGTAAGAATCACTTTATCCTCTGGATTAGCTCCCTGGAGCCTTCCATACACATTACCTACTTGATCAACTGTAACGTCTAGTCCGAACCCAATCATTCTCTCCTGTATAAAAAGCTGTGCTCGACGCCATTCAGACGTATAGAGTAACCTAGTCACACCAGTACCTGGAGCACTAAATTCCGCTAAAGCATCAAGCAACTTCAGCATCTCCAGAGCCGGCGCTTGAATCACAGGTGTGCCCATCATACAGTCGTCCCTTTCCTAACCTGCAATTGTTGTCCACCATCCGCTACAATCACACCATCATCCGCAATGTACACGAGTTTCCCCCTACTTAGGGTAGAAGTTACTTTACAGGATAAGGTCATTCCGATATATGGACTATGTTTATGACGATACAGCAAGTTTTCTACAGTTAGCATGTAAGGACAACTCGGGTTAAGCAGGACCAGATCAGCATCCAATCCTAGGGCTATCGATCCTTTGCAATGCGCCATTCCGAAACGTTTCGCTGGTAGCTCGGCAAGTAATTTTGAAATCAAGGTAACTGGGATCCCACGCTTGTTCACTCCCTCATGAAACATCAGTTCAAGACTACTCTGTGCACCTGAAATACCACCCCATGCATCAACAAATGACAGACCAGAATTCATCTTTAACTCCGTTGGACAAGGAGAGTGATCCGAGGCGATAAGATCGATCTTGCCTAGTTCCAACATAGCCCACAACTTTTCTTTCTCCTCTTCACTTCGCAAGGGAGGGGCACATTTGGCTACTGGCCCTAGGTCTTCCATATGGTCTTCATTTAAGATTAAATAATGAGGACAAGTCTCCACGGTAACGTCTAATCCGCGAAGCTTAGCAACATGAATCAATTCGACAGCAGCAGCCGTACTGATATGGACAAAATGTAATGTACAACCTGTAAGCTCACTATATAATAGTGCTCTTGCAACAGCTTCTATCTCCGCATGAGCCGGACGAGTGGCCGCGAAATCACGCGCGCTACATCGTCCATTTCTCTGAGCATCTGTAGATAACGTTGATGTAATATCTTCACTTTCTGCGTGTAACGCAAGGATTCCACCAAACGATGCAATTCGTTGCATTCCTTGATAAAGCGTATCGCTATCTACTTCGCGGAAACGTCCCTCGCCCTCTCCACCCGGATTGGATAGAAAAGCTTTAAACCCGATAACGCCTTCCGCAAACAAATCCTCAAGGTCATCCAGATTGTCAGGGACTAGACCACCCCATAGCACATAGTCAACAGCTGAATTCCCATTAGCAGCTTCAACTTTAAGCTTGAGTGCTTCCTTATTCACAGTAGGCGGATTGCCGTTTAGTGGCATATCTGCATACGTCGTACAACCACCTGCTGCAAGCGACGCTGAACCGCTCCGGAATCCTTCCCAATGACCCATCGCCGGCTCATTAAAGTGAACATGCATATCAATCATACCCGGTAATACATAATGCCCTGCCGCATGGATGACTTCCGTATCTTGCTCTATTGGAAGATTCTCACCCAGTGCGACGATTTTCCCTCCAATGACTCCGATATCCAACTTGAGTACTTCATCAGGCAACACCACATCACCATTCTTAATCACAAGTTCATACGAGTTCTTCATGAAGTACTCACCTCCGGTCATCCAATCTCCACTAACTACCTCTATACGTGCTGTAACCTCCCGGGGCTACTAGGAGCGGAATATGATAATGTCCATTAACGTTGTCTATATTGAAACGAATAGGGATCTGTTCGAGGAATAATAACTCCGTTCCACCGTTTGTACTTTCCAATTGTGTTAACCTAAAATAATCCCCTACCTCAAACAGCAACTCATACCTCCCTACTTCCATCCCAACACCATCTAGAAGCGGAGCATGCAATCTCCCATCATCGTTCGTCACTGCTTGACACAACAATAGGTAATCACCATCACTTAATTTCCGCAATTGAACTACCACACCTGCTGCAGGAATCCCTCTTGACAGATCAAGCACATGAGTCGTTAACCGTCCATTCATACTAACGTCCCTGTAGCTTCCGCTAGATCTGCACGACTCACAGAGAAGCCTTGGAATCCGTAAGGTGGACGAGGTTCTGTAAACACTCCCCCTTTTCCTTCTGTTGGCTCAACAATCGTCTCCCACGTACGGTTGTTTGACTCGAAAGAGACCGTAGCTAATTGCGGAAAACGCGTCAGTACTCTTATCCCAATCTGATATATAAGTGATTGAATCGATGGACTGCTAAGCTCATGAAAAGCACTATGAGCAATATCCCTTACCTGTTCCACGGCTACATATTGTCCAGCATCCCCATCAAGCGCATGTTGGACATCGCTGTAAGTCCAATCAATATTCAAGAAAATATATAGCGGTCGATCATAACTCTCTGGCAATGTTGTATATTCATCTTGCACAAAACCGTAGAACGAGCTTCCACTAACTTTTATCAATTGCAGATCCTTCAAGTTGCATTCATGTGATATTACCTCTGGTTCATCTTCTCCACGTTGCATTGTAAGTGAAGCGGAATACGACTCATTATTAGAGTGCCTTAGGACGAGCTGACTTTGTTTCAGACCCTCACTACATGGAACCATGACTTGTTCAAAAGGGATCCTGTGCGCTGTGATGGATATCGATGTCACATGATTATATCTATCCATGAATCGACTACTCAATAATTGAAGTAACCCTTCCGTTGTGCTTCCCGTATAATCAGCTGAATTCCGTAGAATGAAATTTTTCATGGAATCCGTAGCTACCACCATCGAGTTATCACCTTGCGAGAAAGATGTTAAAAAGGCTTCCCCCGTCACAGCGAATGAAATATTATGAGCGAATATAATGTTATCGCAGCCTGTGAAGGAAGACTCCGAAATTGGTGAGACTAACAGTGGTTTTGCATAAGTACGATAAGTTAGAACATCGTGTTTTCCATAAAACATCGTACGTCCGTTAATAGGCTCTAGCATGGCTAACACTCTCCCTAAAATAAATGTATACATCTATATACTTATGATTTTGTGCTATCTTGTACTATTAAATCTTGTAGGCGAAACTTCGTAATCTTCCCAATTTCTATCAAAGCTTGCATCCATTCCTCTTGCTCCGAGTGATTCAAACGTTCAGTTATAGCGTTGATAATATCGTCTTTATTCTTACCACGTACAGCGAGAATGAAAGGGAATTGAAATTTTTCCATATACGTTGTATTCAAATCTGTCAGGATATTAAATTCTTCTGCCGTCAACAGATCAAGTCCAGCCCCTTGCTGTTCAGCTGCAGACAGTGGCGTGACTTCCATTCTTGTTGCTAGATCTGGATGGGATCTTAGTAATCGTTTTATCTGACTCTGTTCGGAACTCCTCGCCGTTTCCAACAAGACCTGATGGAGTTGCTCAATAGAACGAAATGGGATATGACGATACGCCCGCTCAGCTACCCAAGGCGAATGTTCAAAAATCCCACCAAGACTTTGTACAAACTCTTCCTGACTCATTCCATTGACCTCATCAAGTGTTACGGATGATATCGAATTTGTCATCTTAACTCATCCCTCTCTCTCAATCGCTTTATTCACAGCACGCATGATGCCTCCGTACCCTGTACAACGACAAATATTTCCTGATAAAGCTTCTTCCACTTCTGCTTGTGAAGGTTGTGGATTCTCCCCCAGTAACCCAACCACCGAAATAACCATACCCGGTGTACAATAACCACATTGGAATCCACCTTCCTCCAAAAATGCTTGTTGAACGGGATGTAGCCCTACTTCACTCAAACCTTCAATCGTTGTGATCTCTGTTCCTGTACATTGATAAGCCATTGTCAGACAGGCATTAACTGGATGCCCATCCATCAGAACCATGCAAGCACCACATCGTCCCATCTCACATGCACGCTTCGTCCCCGATAGTTCTATATCTTCACGCAGTACGTTGAGGAGACGACGAGCGGCTGGAACTTCAGTTGATATAGCCTTACCATTAATCAAGCAGTTCAGTGTGAAGGTATTATTACGTACATCTCCACTTGCTAGAGATTTATCCGGCATGGATTTTCACCGCCTTATGTGGAATAAATGGCGTTTCTTGCAGCGATTCAGGTTCAATTGGCAGTCGACTTACCCGTTTGCCTACGGCATGGAATACTGCTGAGGCAACTGCTGGTGCTAAATGAACCGAACCGATCTCACCAATGCCACGCGGACCATAGGTATCGTGATCTGGCAAATCCTCTATCGCTTGCACTTCGATCTTGCCATTCATATCGATAATCGTGGGTACTAAATAGGTATCTAAATTCTTGGTTAGATAATTCCCCTCTGACATGACAGCATCCTCGGATAAGGTAAATCCAACCGCCATACTACTCCCACCCTCAATTTGACCGAGATACCCTTGTGGGTTTGCAACAGGGCCTGCGGCCACCACATGAAACTGATCGGTTATACGGACGCGCCCTGTCAGAAGATTCACTTCTACTCTGACGGCGATTGCGGAATACGTGTACAGAAAGTGAGCTCCTACTCTTGGATGAGGCGTTGTCGGGTAATTGAATTTCGTCTCGCAAACGATAGGCTCTGTCAATCCTCTCGCCAACTCGCTGTAAGATACTAACACCTCTTCATCTAGTTTCCAAATGCCACCAGGACCAATCCTTAAACCTTCAATCCCTATATTGGAAAGACTCGCAGCAGCTTCTAATAATGTAGCTGTAAATTCCGGATGGAGTCGCTTCAAAGCCATCCACATCATACTTGTTGCCCGTGAAGCTGTGGATGACCCACTATCGGGTACGACATCTGTATCACCAATGATGATTCTTATATCGTCAGCGCCGAAACCATATTGTTCCATTAACATTTGCTCCATCGTAGCAATCAACCCTTGACCGAATTCCTCGTACCCGAAGATCGCTTCAATTTTGCCATCGATCGCTAGCTTCAGTCTTCCTCCTGCAGGATCGGGAATACCGTAACCAAGACCTGCGCCATGCATAGCGATTGCGGCACCCGTTCCCGTTACAATCCATGGCTCATTATTTCTCATATGCTGATCCTTAGAAATCAATCTAGAATCATCGGCATCCATAAGTTTCGAGTTGCTTAATGCTTCCCAGACTTGGAAGGCCCCATCGGTCTGAGCGATCTCCTGACCTAATGGGCCGAGGTCACCGTATTCTCGTAAATTACGACGTCGTAATTCCCATGGGTCTATCTGTAATTGTTCAGCCAGTCGATCGATCTGACCCTCCAATGCAAAAATGGCTTGATTACCACCAAATCCGCGGAATTCACCAGATACACCATTATTGGTGTAAACAGCAAAACCCTCTACTTCTACATGATCGATTCTATAAGGACCCATGACATGCTCGGTTGCGAAATTCAACACCTCAGCCCCTAATGTGGCATATGCACCCGTATCAGAGATAATTCTTACCTGATGGGCAATAATCTTGCCTTCATCATCACAACCTGTTCTCATCGTGATCTTCATCGGGTGACGCTTCAATCCAGCTCGAACGGATTCGGCACGAGAGTTATGCAGTCTTACCGGGCGGCGTGTTCGTAACGCTAATAAAGCTCCATAAGGCTGAACGTTCAGCTCATCTTTGCCCCCAAAGGAACCTCCAATAGGACTGGAAATGACGCGTATATCTTCTTGTGGTATGTCCAGAATTCGCGACAACTGTATACGATCCATCAGTCCATGCTGCGTGGCCGAATATACGGTAAGTCGACCGTTATCTTCAGGTATAAACAATCCACCTTCAGTTTCCATATAGGTGTGCATCTGTCGTGGTGTCCAGTACGTCTCTTCCGCAATATGACAACAATCTTTAAATACGACTTCAGGTTCTCCCTTACGATATTTCGTATGATGAAGTACATTTCCCTCTGCATGTAACAATATAGCATCCATCTTCATCGCTTCTTCTGGATCATCAAGTAATGGTAATAACTCATAATCAACTTCAATAAGGGACAGTGCATATTCAGCAATTTCATCGTTATCCGCTGCAATCGCCGCAATCGCATCACCTGTGTAGCGCACACGATCACTACAAAATACAGGCTGATGTGGATGTGCAATCCCAAATCCATTCAATCCTGGAACATCCTCATGAGTGAGAACAGCATGCACACCCGGAATTTCTAAAGCCTTCCAAGTACGTATCGACAATATGCGGGCATGGGTATGATGGCTACGGAGCACACGACCCACTAACATCCCATCAACCGTCATGTCGGTTAAATATTGCAACTTACCCGATACCTTATCCAACCCATCAGGTCGCGTACGCCAGCGACTTCCGCTAGATTCCTTATTGAGGATCATATCCCTCTTCCCCCTCTTGCTTGACTATAACGGTAATCCTTTCCACAATTCAGATGCGATAAGATTGCCTGCAGCTTTTTTCTTATAGCTATCTGTGGCAAAAGGGTCACTATATGTCTCAAATCCATCCACTACCGCCTTATAAACGGATGACAGCATGCTCTGCTCGAATACTTGACCTAACAGTATATTCTCAGCTTCCCTTAATCTTTGCGGTTGCCCAGAGCCACCTCCTGCCGCAATTCGTACCTCAAGGATCTTTTGTTCAGCATCCATATTAGCAGTCAATGCGATCGTGACGAGCGATGCAGTAAAGGCATCTCTACGACCTATCTTTTGAAAAATATCAATCCTACTTATATCCAATTCCCGCTCTGGGACAGGAACAATCTCAATCGTAGTTAGAATTCGATGTCTGTGAAAAGGGTTATTCCACCGACTATCCAACCAATCCGCTAATGGCTCACGGGACATCACCATTCCATCGAAAGAGGTCAATTCCGTATCGTATACGAGTAGTGCTGGAAGAATATCACCATACCCAGAAGAAATGTTACCCCCAATGGTGGCTATATTACGAATAGATGGTGCGGCTATATTACGTAATGCCTCTTGAACCGCAGGAGCTGTTGAACCCAGTCTGTCATTCTTCCGACATTCAGATAATGTGACTTGAGACCCAATAGAAAGAGAATTATTATTCCTCATGATCTCTTTCAGCCCTGAGACATTACGAAGATCAATCAAATACTTTGGCATAGAGACCGTTCTAGCTTCCCATTGCGTTCGAAGCAAGGTTCCCCCAGAGATATATACCACGTCTTCACCCAACTGTTCCTTCAGATTCCAAGCCTCTCGCAAATCCCGTGGTTGGTATACAGTAGGTGGTGACAACAGCCCATTACGAAATTCCTCCATATCCCCCATCCCCTTTCCTATCAGCCATTACCAGATATCAAAACCGCTGTTCTCGTACATATGGAACACCCAGCGCCTCTGGCGTACCGGAGGGTTTGTTGCGATTACGGTATCCCAGATACATGAGCACCAGGATCGTGACGATGTATGGAATCATTTTGAGAAAATAAGGTGGTATGCCACTTCCAAGCAGTTGAATCCGGAACCCAAGGGAATCAAGAGCCCCAAAGAAATAAGCACAGAACAATGCACGTAATGGATTCCATCTTGCGAATATAACCAATCCAACCGCTATCCAACCCCGGCCTGCCGTGAGCCCTTCATTCCAAGTTGGGGCATAGGCCAATACCATATTTGCACCCGCAAGACCAATGAGCATTGCGCCAGCTATCACATAGCTGTAGCGAATCAACTGTACGCGTATTCCCATAACATCAGCCGTAGCAGGGCTATCACCAACTGCCCGTAAATGAAGACCCCATGATGTACGGTGAATTAGCAGATGCAGAACCAGAACCATTAGTAAGCTAAACCACGTTAAATAATCCATATTGCCAAATACCTTCCCCAAGATAGGGACCTGTTCTAACCAACCTAGATGCAATTTAGGTGAAGAACCTGGCAAAGGTATACCGCTGATCGGCTTCCCAATATAAGCACTGAGCCCACTTCCAAACAAAGTCATAGCTAACCCTGACATCGTCTGATTCGCCCGTAACGTTACACACAGGAAGGAATGCAGTAAACCTAGAACCGCCGTTACCGCTACGGTTGCAAGTAATGCTACTGCCAAATTACCCGTCCGGATGTATACCATACAAATTGTGACCGCACCCATCAGCATCAGTCCCTCAGCACCAAGTTGGATAATTCCGGCACGTTCATTCAATATGCCACCCAGCGTAGCCAACAGAAGCGGTGTCCCTGCTGAAATCGCTGCTATTAATAACTGAGTCGTGAAATCCATGTGTACCACACTCCTCTTATCTATCCACTTAAAGTAGTCATCTCTATTTATGTGTTCCGACGAACGCGGAACCGGTGAATCATATCTCCAGCAATGACAAAGAAAAGGATGGAACCTTGCAACATTTCCGAGATCGAGGAAGGCAACCCAATGGTCTGTACACTATATCCACCAACGATTAAACCTCCGAACAACACCGAAGTAACGATTAACCCGATCGGATTCAACTTCGCCAGCCAAGCTACAATAATAGCTGTATATCCATAACCCGGGGATATGCCTTGCATCAATTTATGGGTAACCCCCGATACCTCTGCCATTCCCGCTATACCAGCTAAGCCGCCACTGATCAGCATGACAATAATAATATGTCGCTTGATATGAATACCTGCGTAGTGAGCAGCAATCGAATTAGCTCCGATTAAACGAAGTTCGTATCCCCAACGGGTGAAGCGAATCATTAAGTAATAGATCAATACAGCGACGAGTCCAAATACTATACCAAGATGCAACCGTGTGCTCCCCAAGACAGGTAATGACTGTGCAGCAGTGAACATCGATGAGCCTGGGAAGTTAAACCCTTCTGGATCTTTCCAAGGCCCGAACACGACATAATCTAGCGCCAACAGTGCCACATAATTCAACATTAATGAAGTAATAAGCTCATTCACTCCGAAATGTGTCCTTGGCACAGCCGTCATCAATCCCCAGATCGCTCCCGCTGCGAAACCGAATAGGATCATTAGCAACAGTGACCAGAAAGTGGGTAGACCAGGGAAATAAATCGTGACGGCAGTCGCTCCCATGGCTCCAACGGTAAACTGCCCTTCTGCTCCGATATTCCATATGGATATCCGGTAGGCAATAGCAATACCCAGACCACATAGCAGTAGAGGTATTGCCTTCACTATCGTTTCTGTGAACCCATAAGAGGTACCAAAAGCACCACGGAACATTTTTTCATATACCGTTATGGGATTCATTCCGTTAGCAGCAATGAAGATAGAACATAACACCAAGGCTAGGAATACAGAGAGAAAGGGTGTCCACCAAGGTGAACGAGTACGACTTGAGTCATATTCAAGCTGAAATGGCCACCGTTTACCAGTATGGCCCTTGATGTTGGGCTGTGACGAATCAAGTACCACAGCATCGCTTCCGTTGGATTGACTCATACGAAGTTCCCCTCTCTGTCTTGAATACCCGCCATCAACAATCCGATCGTCTCCCGATCTGACTTTTCATATGTTTCTTCTCCAATAATGGAACCATTATATATAACAAGGATACGATCGGATAGCTGTAGAAGCTCATCCAGATCCTCCGATATGAGGAGAATACCACTACCTGAGCCTCGTAACCCCATCAACAGATCATGAACTCCTGCTGTGGCACCAACATCGAGCCCTTGAGTAGGGTGAACAGCCACCATCAACTTGGGCTGATGACTAATCTCTCTGGCAAATAGTAACTTCTGTTGATTCCCACCAGACAAATGCTGTACCGGAGTATCTAGCCCGTGTATCTTCACATTGAATCTACTCACAAGTCCCTGCGACCATAAACGATTCTTTCCTGCCTTCAACAGACCAAATTTAGAATGTTCCTCGCTACGATAGGATTTGAATAATAGATTGTCGACGGAACCAAGTCGGCCTGCAAGTCCACTCTTCATCCGATTCTCAGGAACATGAGAGATACCTGAATCGATAGCCCCTCTTACAGATGCCGATTTCACTGTACTGCCATCAAAAGAAATCTCACCGTTCTTCCACATCCTCAATCCCGTTAATACTTCTGCAAGTTCCTTCTGTCCATTGCCAGCTACACCTGCGACTCCAACTATCTCCCCCTCACACACCGTAAGAGATAAGTTATCCAAAGCCTTACGACCATGATCGGCATCAACATCAATATTCTTCACAACCAGCAATGGACTCCCCTCTGAGACTTCTCGTTCTTGTCGACTAATCGTTACCTCTCTACCGACCATCAATCGAGCTAACTCCCGTTCATCCGTATCCGCTGTTACCAATGTGGCGATCATTTTTCCTTTACGCATCACAGAAATGCAATCCGATGATGCCATAACTTCTTTCATTTTATGCGTTGTCATGATAACCGTTTTACCTTCATTCTTCATGACACGAAGCGTATTGAATAACTGATCCGCCTCACCTGGAGTTAGCACCGAAGTTGGTTCATCCAAAATAATAATATCCGCGCCTCGATAGAGTGTCTTCACAATTTCCACACGTTGTTGCTCTCCAACAGACAGCTGCCATATCGGTAGATCCACTTTAAATCCGAGACCAAAGTGCTCCGCCAACTTCTCAATTTCCTCAACCTTTTTCTTCATCCACTGACTGCCCCGCCAGAAAGACGACTTTTCGCCAAGCACGATATTCTCCACTGCCGTAAGACTCTGCACCAGTCTGAAGTTCTGAAACACCATACCAACCCCAAGTGATGCTGCGTCTTTCGGGGAACGAATTTTCGCAGTCGTGCCACGAATGAGAATTTCTCCTTCATCTGCTCTGTACACACCAGACAGCATACTCATGACCGTACTCTTTCCTGCTCCATTCTCACCAAGCAGTGCATGAATTTCACCCGCATTTGCCGAAAAATCGACTTGATCGCTCGCAATCACCGAACCAAACTTCTTCACAATTCCCCGCATTTCTACTGTATGGTTCAGCATATTGAACATCTCCTTCCTTCGCTAGTTATAGTACAGGTGGAGAAGGTTCTGTGTAAGAACCCACTCCACCTATGGTAGATGTACCGAATACTATGATCTTTGTTTTTTATTGAGGAATTGTGCCTTCTACACCTTTAATCAACCAGTTCATTCCCAACACTTCTTCAAGTGTCATCGCCTGACCCTCTGATACTTGCACAGTGCCTTGATTATCCGTTAACGGGCCTGTGAATACTTCTAGTTCACCACTAATGATCTTGGCTTTCGCCTCTTCCACTAATGCCTTCACATCTTCTGGAACCTTATTACCAAACGGTGCAAGTTCAACCATACCATCAGCCATATCTCCTGAGTACTGTTCATTACTCCATGTTCCATCCATGACCGATTGCACAGCTTTTACATAATACGGACCCCAGTTCCACACTGGATTTGTTAAATAATGATCTGGTGCATATTGACTCATATCTGAATCGTTACCTCCAGCAAAGGCATCCCGTTCAGCGGCCGCTTGTAAGGTTGCAGGTGAATCTTGATAAGCTAACAATACATCTGCACCCTTATCCAAAAGGCTAATCGCCGCTTGACGTTCTGTTGTCGGGTCATACCATGTATTGGTCCACACCACATCGACAAAAATATCAGAGTTCACACTTTGCGCACCAAGCGTAAAGGCATTGAGGTTATAAATAACTTCACTGATCGGAAATGCACCGACATAACCCAGATGATTGTTCTTCGTCATTGTGCCAGCTGCTATACCGGAAAGATAACTTGCTTGATAATTCTTACCGAAATAAGTCCCCATGTTCTCAGCGGTCTTGTATCCTGATGCATGTAAGAATTTCACATTCGGAAACTTACTAGCTACATTAAGCGTGAAATCCATATATCCAAAACTTGTCGTAAACACGATATCATGAGATTGTGCTAATTCTGTTATGATCCGTTCAGCATCCGCACTTTCCGGAACATTCTCAACGTAGTCTGCTGTAATTCCAAGTTCCTTCTCCATATAGAGACGACCTTGGTCATGCTGATAGGTATACCCACCGTCACCCGGAGGACCTATATACACGAAAGCCACCTTAGGTTTTTCTACAACCGGTTCTGTAGTACTCGCATTCTCTCCCGTTGATGTACCCGAATTTGTAGCTTCTACCTCTGTAGTACTGTTTGATATAGCATTGTTACTGCCACAACCCGTTATTACAACCGCTAGAACAACCATTAGCAACATGTTGATAGAGAATCTTCGACCCCTTTTTATCATAGTTCTCCTCCTCCAATGCAATACAAATTTGAACTCCCTTAGTCAACATAATCCTCTGATCATCTCCACGAGGCATACCGTGGATTCATCTGCTATTACCAATAGTATATCTCTACTATACTGAGGTACGGCGATGACGTAAATTTATATAACATACGTTTGTGTTTTTTAATAAAAAAAGAGAGTTCTATTGTGCATCATGCCTTATTCAGGTTCCTTATTACCTATTTTATGTAACATTACATAACATACAATCTAATTTTAACTATTTCAGCCTTATCTATCTGTATTCAGAGTCCATTGAGTGACAATCGTCTCGAAATCCTTACGCGTATCCGCGTCCATGAAATAAAGTGAAGAATCTGCTTCAATAACTACTCCTCGACATTCCGGTGAACGTAGGAGAACAGATGCTCCTTGATCGCCTTCTAAACTTTGAATAGCATTAAATAGTCTTCGCGAGATCAATACAGGTGGCATAATCACACCCCCATATGCATTGGCTACATAATCTAGCTCTGGCGAATTCTCAAATGTATCAATTAAGTGATTGACAAGCTTCGCAGTAATAAAGGGTTGATCGGCAAGCACAATAATAACTGCGTCTGGTTGTGTTGATCGTACTGAATTAAGCCCACAACGCAAGGAATAAGACATCCCTAAATGAGCATTCACACATGTCTCTATCCATCTTACACACGGCCGCTGAGAGCTCGGGGGCAACCAGTCCAACTGATCACCAACGCGCACAACCACTACCAATGACACCAGCCTGCAGGATTCAAACTTTCTAAGCGCGACACTCCCAAGGTGAATCCCATGCGACAACTTCAGAGAGACTTTGGGAATACCCATTCTTTTGCTTTGTCCCGCTGCCAGATAGATGCCTGCTATATTCAATGAACTCCACTCCTTTGGACAGATTCGCCAAACCTAACCTTCTTACTCGAATCATTTCAGCAACGATACTGACTGCAATTTCTTCCGGGCCTTGCCCACCAATAGAAATTCCAACCGGAGCGTGCAACGATGCAGGAGCATCTATTCCTTCCAGAAGCCGACTAATTCGCGTCGTAGAACCAACAATTCCGATGTAGTGGGGATTCACGGGTATTAAACTTTCTAAAAACTGACGATCTCTCTGGAAATGATGACTGCAAATTAGCACATAATCCTCACACCCAATCCCCATCTGACCAACCATTTCCATAGGATGACAGATGAATTTCTCTGCACCAGGAAACTTATTGTGTAAGCTGCCTTCACGCCAATCAGCAACAGTTATTCTGAAGCCTACTCTTTCGGCAAGCTCTGCTATTGGACCCGCATCATGACTGCCCCCAAAGATAACAAGCCGTGGCTTAGGCTCCAACAGCGTACTAAAATTAGTGTGATCACCTTGTGATGATGTAGTCGTCGCTGATACCAGACGGTAAGAATATCCATGATCGTTTGACTCTCGTTGTAGAATTAAGATTTCTCCCCTTGCTATTCGTGCATAAGCTTTAACCAGTAATTGTCTCAACTCTCCCCGGACGGGTTCAAGCAACACTTTAATCCTACCTCCACAACCCATAACTTCCCCCCAAGATAAATCGTCCGAAGAAAGCATGTCGTACTCCACCATTTCCGGCATCCCTGACTTCCATATTTCTTCAGTTCGAAGCTGCAAGTCACTCTCCAGACATCCAGGACTAAGACTTCCCAGCATACCTTCTTCAAAAAACAACATAACCGCACCCACCTTGCGATAGGAGTGTC
This sequence comes from Paenibacillus crassostreae, assembly GCF_001857945.1. Taxonomy (NCBI): domain Bacteria; kingdom Bacillati; phylum Bacillota; class Bacilli; order Caryophanales; family Paenibacillaceae; genus Paenibacillus; species Paenibacillus crassostreae. Next base: position 2,994,545 of record NZ_CP017770.1, on the reverse strand, counting down.
CCTCAACACCAATTAGAGTAGCAAGCACAGCAGGAGAATCATTGTTCTTCAGATGCAAAATGATATCATACATATCTACGCTCACCCTCCTTCATTCTCGATCCAGCATTCTGCGAAACATAAATACAAGCCGTAACCGTAATAAATCATTTATCTTTTTTAAATCAACATCCAGAAGCTCACTAAGCTTCTCAATTCGATAGGTTGCTGTATTGCGATGGATAAATAACTTTTTTGCCGTCTCATTAATGTGGCCATCATTGTCAAGATAGACTTCCAACGTATGTAGCATTTCCCGCACATACTCTGGTTCCCGACTCAACAGATCACCAAGATTACCATCGCAGAACTTACGCATCATATCCGTTGGGACGTTCTGTAACATCAATGTGATCTCAAGTTGGCGATAATGTACCACTTGCTCATTCATTCCCCAATGCTGTGGACGATTTAAACACTTCTTTACCTCTTCAAAAGCTTCCTTTATACCTTCCGGTTCCGTTTTACGGTTACTGATAGCCGCCCGTGGACTACCCCCATCTATCAATCCCATCTTCTGAAAGCATTCCTTGACCACCATCATAAGGTTCTCAGGGTTCTGTCTATCCACGGGGTATATCGATAGCAAACCTTCATTTACAACGATATGAATCCCTTTCATCTCCTGTTGCAACGAGTGTTTCATATACTCATCTTTCAAACGCAATAATTCTCCCTGTTGTGATTTCTCCGATGTCGATGTTTCCGTCAGAAGTAGCTGAAATGGTGATTGAAGCAGTTCAATTTCTAACTTTGCCGCGACCTGAGCAAGTTCTGTGCAGGATATCCCCCCATTCAGGCAACGTTTCACCATGCTTCCGAATTCCCTTTGCAGATCAGGTTCCAGACAATCTTCGTACCCCGATTGGATATGAAAAGAAATCAATTCAGCTCCTTGAATGAATAAATTCTCTTCGACTGGGAGCATCAGTGGATCTATCTCGAAGTAGATTAAATATCCTATACACTCCTCCCCTTGCATGAGTGGTAAGCGAAGCCCTACCCCTTCACCTATACGAACACGTTGGCTCTTACCTAACCAAGGCCATCCGATGAGGAGTGGCGCTTCATTAAACTGAGAATTGTTGAAGATGATACCTCCGCGAGCGTTAATCACTGCAATGGGATGAGCCATCACTTCAGACATAGAGTCAAAGAGCGGTTGAACGCGATTCGTACGAAGTGCAAATTGCATCAACTTCCGTTGTTTTTCTATCTCTGTCTGCATGGTACTTGTTTTACGAATTAGTTCTGCTCGGAACAAACCGTTCATCTGATCGGAGAATGTAAACTGAAAAGGCAATTCGATTAATGGGAAGTTTAATTTCTCTGCCTCTATAATCAACTCTTCCGGAATTGAATCCCAGAATCGTCCTAACTTGATGCCCAATCCTGAGGCCCCTCGCCGGTTCAATGTCTGTAGTAATGCTGATGCATCCTTCAAACTATCCTTTATTAAATATGCTGTCGTAAGTAGCATTTCGCCTTCTTTGATCCAATCTGAAATATCAGGGGCATCCATCACATTGATCGATTTGATCATTCGATGTTTCCCCTTGGATCCAGCTATAAGTTTCGCTTCAGATAGAGGATAAATGGATAACGCTTCTTCAACTGTAAGATGCATACCACCCCTCCTTTTTACAACTATATTTATTACATGTTATCTTATGTGACATTATATACAAAAATTATCACTTTTGATATATGAAATAAATAATATATTTTAATTGACGTAATAAAATATAACATACTATAATGTTGAAAAAATAAGGACTTTCAGTTCCCCTCCTAGCGGAACTGAAAGTCCTTATTACAAACATATCTTATTTCCAAATTTCTTTGATCCATGACAATAGTCGTAAGTCCTGGCCGTGTCCCCCGATAATGGAGAGACCTAAAGGCAGACCATGTTCTCCAGTTATAGGGACAGTTACCTGCGGTAAGCCAGCAAGACCAGCGATGCAGCATAACTTCATCGCACCACTTCGATTCATCTCTAATTGTCGATCATCTCCTCCACACAATGGTGCAGCCTCTGGTACTGTTGGTATAACAATACAACTACTCTGCCCCAACATACGCCTCAATTGAGATGTCACTTCTGCTCGGAGGGCCCTCGCCGATGTATGATCCTTCCCCTGCTGTTGTGATGCCCAGGTGAAACGTTCTGCAATATCAGATCCAAACTGAGGGTGTTCTCGTTGAATCCACTCGCCATGCGTTGTCCATATTTCATCACCCTGCAACTCACGGAAGGCATCCATCCACTTCTTCAACCCCTCTGGCGCAAGTTCAACAATCTCCGTTGTACTGGTTACATCTTGTTGAAGAATTGCAAGAGCGTTGTATAGACTTTCTGAACTTCCCTTCCCTGCAAGAGCCCAAGCATCTGTAGGTATGACAATACGCTCCATTGACTTCCTGAACGATTGGCTTCTACTCACGACCACACTGTTCTCATTCTCACTATTTCCGCTTTCAAGTAGCACCTTCCCAACCTTATAAAGCAGTTCCGCTTTATCCGCCATCCAGCCTACGGTATCGAAGCTTGGTGATAGAGGTATGACTCCATCCATCCCTATAGCTCCATACGTCGGACGAAAGCCGAAAACTCCACAATAAGAAGATGGAACACGAATAGATCCTCCCGTATCCGTCCCCAGTGCAAAATCTACACCGCCTGAGGCAACCGCAACGGCAGAACCGCTAGAAGAACCACCCGGAATTCGCCCAGGTGCCCTTGGATTCGTGGGTGTACCATAATGATAGTTCTCTCCCCCAAGACTATACATAAGTTCATCCGTATGAGTAACACCTCTCAGCGATGCACCCGCTAGTAGTAACTTTGTAACGACATCCGCGTGATAGGAAGATGCTTCATGTGACCGTAGCCAATCCGGATTGCCCGCAGAAGATCTGTGATCTGTAATTGCAAATACATCTTTTACTGCAAATACCAAGCCATCCAAATATCCTCGTCTCATTGGCATAACGTTTAACTCTGGAGTTATAAACGCTCCATAGCGATTATCCACGACCTTCATCCCCCCCCCTCTATCAATGTCATGCACATACCATTTCATAACTTGTATTTCCCTGTTTCTTCACCATCCGATTGCAGCTCCGTCACACCGAGGATCACTGCCACCCTGACGGAATCCATTCGCATCTATTCCTATCATGTGAGCATGCCCAACAATACCATCGTATGCCCCAACTGTACGAACGATATGACCTGCAGCTGCTAGCTCTCTTCGAATGAATTCAGGTACTCGACTTTCCAATTTCAGTTCATTTGTAGGTTCTCCCCAAGTTCTCCCCCATACAAATCTCGGTTCCTCCACAGCTTGTTGCGGGTTCATACCGTAATGTAGCATACGTGTGAGCAACATTGTCTGGGTCTGCGGTTGCCCTTCTCCCCCCTGTGTTCCATACAAAATCGCAGGCTTCCCGTTTTTACATGCCATAGCAGGCATCAATGTGTGAAAAGTCCGCTTATGCGGCTCCAGCGTATTAATCGCTAGTGGATCTAATGAGAAGAAGGATCCTCTATTCTGAAGTAATATCCCTGTATCTCCTGCAACGACTCCCGAACCAAATTCGAAATACAAACTTTGTATGAAAGAAACGGCATTCCCTTCTTCATCCACTACCGCCGCGTATGCAGTATCCCGTCCAACGGGCTCACTTGTCATCTTTGATGCTTCCTGAAATGAAATGGTTGATGCCAGTTTCGCAGAATAACTTTTGTTCAGAAGTATACCCAAGGGAATATGACTGAATGCAGGGTCTGTGAGTACTTGATCGCGATCTCGAAAACTAAGCTTCAGCGCTTCCACAAGTAAGTGGAAATACTCGTAAGAACCATGCTCTATTCCTTTGAAATTAAAATTCTCTAATATATTGAGACTCATAAGTGCCGTGAATCCTTGTGAATTGGGTGGTACCTGATAAACGGTATATCCTTGGTAATCTGTTGAAATGGGCTCTACCCAGTTTCCTTTGTGATCTGCGAAGTCCTCTCGGGTAAGGAAACCTCCCGATTTGAACATATAATCTGAGATCGTTGCAGCGATCTCCCCTTTATAAAAGGCATCTCGGCCTCCCTCCCTGATCTTCCGTAATGTAGTGGCCAATTGGAGTTGCACAAATCTTTCACCGGCATGCGGTATTCTTCCACCAGGAATATATATAGCGGATGCCAATGGTTCGGCAATCAAGGATGCTTCAGCCTGATGACAATTGCTCCATTGATCTGGTGATAGTGGAAATCCCTCTAAAGCATATTCTAGCGCTGGCACTAATACCTCAGATAGAGTCAGTCGCCCATATTGCTGGAGGATAGCATCCCAACTATCGACCATGCCCGGAACTGTAATCGCACTGCGAATACCACGCTTTGGAATTGAGGATTCACCCTCGTAGCTATCACGACTGACACCATAGGCGGATCTCCCACTACCGTTATAAGCACGAACCTGACCTTCATCTGTACAGTAGGTCAACCAAAAGGCATCACCACCTAGTCCCGTCATATGAGGATATACTACTGCTAGACAAGCACTCACAGCGACAGCAGCATCATAGGCGTTGCCACCCTGTTCAAGGATCCTTGCACCCGCTGCTGAGGCTAGATAATGGGGACTGACAACCATAGTTTTTGTACCGATAACTGGTTTCCCTAACATATTTCCCTTCCCCCTCAGACATAATCCATATGAGAATACTATTAACCATCCACTCCCGTTAACAGTTATAATTAATGTCATTTAACATTACGATAAAATTCAAGTCAATGAATTATCAGAGCACGTAAATTCTCCAAGCGTTATTTGTGATTGATGCACAAACTTTACCCACCTGTTAGGTATAAAGAAATATAATATAAAGGAATATGATATAGATGATTACAAACGAATTGTATGGTATAAGTAATAATGGATGAGGTTTGTCCAAGGAGGGTATCATGTGAAATCAACACAAAATGACTATATACAATTAGCAACTTCTATGTTCAAAACAGGGATTCTTGGTTACGGAGGGGGGCCTTCTGTTATTCCACTCATACGTCATGATGCTGTCATGCGATATGACTGGTTGAATGATGATGAATTCGGGGAAACATTAGCGATTGCAAATGCCTTACCAGGTCCGATTGCAACCAAAATGGCTGCTTATCTCGGCTATAAATTAAAAGGCGTACGAGGAGCTATCGTTTCCGTACTCGCTCATATATTACCAAGTTGTATTGCTATGATTGCTCTCTTGTCCGCGATAAATTATCTAAGTGGCTCTAAAGTTGTTGCAGGCATGATTGCAGGAGTATCGCCTGTTATTGCCGTGATGCTGGGACTGATGGCTTACGAATTTGCTCAAAAAGCCTATAAAGGATTAGGTAAGTGGTTAGGTCTATCTTTCTTCCTGTTAGCGTTGATATTACTTGAAGTTGTTCAACTGCACCCAGCTATTGTTATTGTGCTCTTTCTAGCTTATGGAACGATACATTATCGGGCTATTGCAAAGGTTAAGCGTAAACAAGATAAAGAGGGTGAGACATCATGATAGATTTACTTCAATTAATTTATGGATTCTTCATGGCCAATGCACTTGGATACGGTGGTGGGCCTGCCTCGATCCCGCTTATGTATGAGGAAATTGTTCCACATTATGGTTGGCTTACTGATGAAGAATTCTCTAATATGTTAGCACTTGCCAATGCGCTACCCGGTCCAATCGCTACCAAGATTGCTGCATATGTCGGTTATGATGTATACGGATGGCTTGGAATATTCGTTACTCTTCTAGCTACAATCGTCCCTTCCGCCACCGCATTGATCATACTGCTTCAGATTATGCAGAAATATCGGCACTCTACCGTAGTAAAAGGAATGACCTTGCTTGTACAGCCGGTTATAGCTGTTATGATGGCTGTTCTCACATGGCAAATGGCAAAAAGCCCTGCCGAATCCATCGGAATCTGGCAGACGCTAATCATAGCCGCAATTGCATTCTTTGCTATACAGCGTTTAAAGATTCATCCCGCTTTAGTGATACTTGCCGCGTTTGTTTACGGTGGACTCGTACTCCAATATACCGTTTAGGTATATTGGAAATGGTCTTTCCTTGATCTAGCTGTGTTCATCAGCATCAGAACAATCCATGTATGATACCCTGTTCATCTAGAGCAATATGCTCAGCCGCAGGTGTCTTAGGTAGTCCCGGCATTGTCATAATATTGTCTGTTTGAACAACAACAAAGCCCGCTCCTGCTGATAAGGAAATATCCGTTACATGGATGTTAAAACCTTTAGGCGCACCCAACAGTCGAGGTTGATCCGAGAACGAATACGGTGTCTTCGCCATACATACAGACAGATTTCCATACCCAAGTCGATAAATCTCCTTAACCGCCCTTTCAATCTTCGAACGAATATCCAATTCATCTTCATATAATGGTACAAAATGGGCTTTCTGATGATTCAAAAGCTCAACCAACTTCTCTGCAAGTTTCTTCCCGCCTTCACTACCCTCTGCCCATACATTTGAGACTTCTACAGGAACCCCAAGTTGGCAACAACGTTCCTTAACAAGATCTACTTCACCAGAGATATCATCTGCGTAATGATTAATAGCAACCATAACAGGAACCCCGAATTTGCGAAGGTTCTCGATATGTCTGTCCATATTAGATAGCCCTAACATAAGTGCATCTGTATTCGAAAGATTCAACTCATGGTTCGGAACTCCGCCATTATATTTAAGTGCCTTCACCGTAATAACAAGCACTGCTGCTACAGGACTAAGCCCCGATTGGCGGCATTTGATATCAAAGAACTTCTCAGCCCCAAGATCCGCCCCGAAACCAGCTTCTGTCACAACAAGCTTGGCTAGTTTCAAAGCCAAACGCGTTCCAATTAGACTACTACAACCATGAGCGATATTGGCAAAAGGTCCCCCATGAATCATCACTGGAGTACCCTCTATGGTCTGTACGAGATTCGGTTTTATCGCTTCCTTAAGCAGGACAATCATCGCGTCCACCGCACCTATTTGAGCTGCTATTATCGCTTCTCTTGCATGGCCATTACCACTGCCTAACCCTGTCACAATATGACGCAGGCTCCGATCATTCATATCCATGACTCTTTTCCAGACAATTCGTCCTGGATTCAATCGCAATACATTCCCATGAAACATATGGTTATCAACCATCGCCGATAGTAAATTATGTGCTGATGTCACAGCATGAATATCTCCAGTGAAATGTAGATTGATATCATCTGCCGGAACAAGCTGCGCTTTACCACTTCCTGTGGCTCCGCCCTTCATTCCAAACACGGACCCAGTGAAGGCTCACGAAGTGCCGCAATCGTTGTCTCACCTATCGCATTCAATGCCTGTGTAAGGCCTATCGTAGTTAATGTTTTTCCTTCACCAGCAGGTGTCGAACCCTCCAATAATCATCTTTATATACAAAGTATTATACCCGAATAAACCTTGTGAAAAATATATCAAACATCTCAATTCATCCTAATCTATCAAGCAGAATCGGATATGCACAAAGAAGAGGCCTAACAATCAAACCTGTTAGGTCTCTTCTTTGTACGTACAATTGATATAGGAGAACTTATGAGAGTAACTTCTTAATATCCGCAACCATGACTTCAGGTGAAGTCTTCGGTTCGAAGCGCCCCACCACTTCACCTTCACGGTTCACCAAGAATTTAGTGAAATTCCATTGGATAGCGCTATCTTCTCCCTCACCGGATTGTTGCTCCTTCAAATACTGAAATAATGAATGTGTTCCTTCGCCATTCACCTCAACTTTTGCGAAAATCGGGAAAGTTACACCATAGTTTACTTGGCAGAAATCTTCCGCCTCTTCACTAGTACCTGGCTCTTGCGCACCAAATTGATTACACGGAAACCCTAAAATTACTAAGCCTTGTTCTTTGTATTCTTTATAAATCTTTTCCAGATCTCCATACTGTGGCGTTAATCCACACTTGCTAGCTGTATTGGCAATAATAAGCACCTTACCTTTATATTGCTCTAAAGATTCCTCCTTGTTCGCAGGAGTCATTGCTGTAAATTCAAACACTGACATAGGTAGATCCCTCGCTTTCGTGATAATAACAGACCAAATTTAAAGTATCAATTTCAATCTATTTATTCATCATATAGGAAAAAGGTCTAGTCTCCAAATTAGCCTTCATCGCAATGATTGAACTAACTCAGATACTCAACCTCAATATATATCCTATTATGCTGTGCTTCTGATTAATTACCTGACGCTCTACGAATTTCATCTTTGTGTTGTTCATCTATATGCAAATCCACCTTTAAAGATTTAGAACGATTCATTTGGTCTAGCGCCATCGCTTGCCCAACCAATGCAAATGGTAGACAAAGTGGAAGTCCTGAACGCGGATCCTCAACGATATCAGCTTCAATTCCAAATACTTCACGCAACACTTCTGCTGTCATGACTTCCACAGGTGAGCCCGCTGCTATCGCCTTACCATGCTTAATAGCAATCATATGTTGTGCATATCGAGAAGCATGGTTCAAATCATGTACAACCATGACAATCGTACGTTTAGCTGTACGGTTCAAATGTTCTAGAAGATGTAGTACTTCCAATTGGTGAGCCATATCTAGAAATGTTGTTGGTTCATCCAGAAATAGAATATCTGTATCCTGAGCCAAAGCCATCGCAATCCATGCACGCTGACGTTGACCACCTGATAATTGATCGATAGGACGATCATGGAAATCAACCATTCCAGTTACTTCTATAGCCCATTCTACCATCTCTTTATCTTCTGCCTTAAGAGAACCGAATCCCTTCTGATAAGGAAAGCGACCAAAAGATACTAATTCCGTTACGGTGAGTCCTTCAGGAGCAGTTGGGTTTTGTGGCAATATAGCCATTTGCTTAGCAACTTCTCTTGTAGACTGCTTGTGAATAGATTTACCATCTAGCAGAACACTACCACCCTTAGGTTGCATAATCCGAGCCATAGCTTTAAGTATAGTTGATTTGCCAGAGCCATTCGCTCCAACTAGTGCTGTTATTTGTCCATCCGGTATTTGTATATTTAAATCTTCTACTATCGTACGATGCTCATATGCGATATCCAATTGAACAGTATTTAATCGAAACAACTCATCACCCTCTTCAGCCAAGGATATATTACTCTTATTATTATCATGATATTGAGAATCATTATCATTGTCAAGCATTATTTTTAATCCACTACAGAGATCACCAGAAAGGATTCATCCTCTACCTTCATAGGATGTTCACAAGGTTTAACGTTTCGATTATACGGGCATAGTGAAATATATCTATCTTTAGTCAGTCAGGAGCGTGTGCTTTTGTGAATTTCTTCAAACGAATATTGCAGAACAAGAAACAAGATACTTCAGCCCCTTCCACTCCGAAACTTGACGATTCATCCGCAAAACCTTCTCTTTCGCATATACTGTCTGAGTTTCAAGATTGTATCGATCTGACCCACAGGAATTATCCGGATATTGGGATTGATCTAATATATTTCAGTCATCAAGTGGATCAAGATAAGCTATATCGAGAAGTCATGCATCCCCTTTTAACCGTACAAAGTTTTGAGGATATCCCAACATTATTAGAGCAATCTCAGTATTCCTTAGTTACAGATGCTAAGGAATTGATTATCGGGATTTTATCTGGACGAGTAGCTACCTTCTTTCGGCAAGATGCTTATCTTGTGGATGTCTTTGGTCTTAAATCTCGTACTGTACAACCATCCGAAACGGAAACGGTCATTACAGGCCCACATGATGCTTTCACCGAACAAGCGGGCATTAATTTATCTCTTATTCGTCAACGAATAAAAAGTTCTCATTTGAAAGTAATTCAACTCTCCGTAGGGGAGGTAACCAAAACAAATATCTATCTTCTGTACATCAAAGATATCGCTAATATGGATTTTGTTAATGAAGCTATTACTAGGATAAGCAATATTGAAGTCGATTCCGTCTTCGATACGAATATGTTACTTCAATTCATAGATGATGACCCGTACTCCGTTTTCCCACAATTTCTCACTTCGGAACGTCCAGAGGCGATGGCATCGAAATTGGTTGGTGGAAGAATTGTTGGAATTGTGGACGGTAGCCCTTCGGCATTTAGTGCGCCTACCTCTTTCGTTGAGTATTTCGCATCTTCTGATGATTATAATCAACGTTGGTTACTTGGCAGCGCAAGTCGCTTATTAAGGTTCGTCGCACTCATTATTACGCTGTTATTTACTGCATTATACGTTTCAGTGACAACATATCATTACGAAATGATTCCAGAGAATCTACTTATGACACTGGTCGAATCACGGAGTAAGGTTCCCTTCCCTCCAATCTTTGAAGCATTGTTCATGGAAGTAACGATTGAACTTCTGCGTGAGGCCGGTGCCCGATTGCCTTCCAAGATCGGTCAAACCATTGGTATCGTTGGTGGTATCGTGATCGGACAAGCATCCGTGCAAGCAGGTCTGACAAGCAACATACTCATCATTGCAGTAGCTTCGTCTGCTATTGCATCTTTTGTTACTCCTGCCTATGTCATGAGTGCTTCCATTCGTCTTCTCCGCTTTGGTCTAATTCTTCTAGCAGGGATTTGGGGGAATTTCGGAATCGCTATCGGTCTTTCCGCCATCGTGATTCATTTAAGTGGTCTTACCAGTCTTAATTCTTCTTATCTCACGCCCATTGCTCCCTTTAAACCCGGTGACTGGAAGGATTTATTTATTATTGCGCCTTTTAGGTTCCTCAAGAAAAGACCTACTCAGGGCAAGCCACTTAATAAGGTTAAAAATAAGATAAGAAAGTAAGGATGGGTTGAATGAAAGAAAAATTATCTCAATTTCACGTAACTATACTTCTTTATATGACACAAACAGGTGCAATCATTATCACGCTTCCCCGCCTTTTAGCTCAACACTTTGGTACCAATGGGTGGCTGTCATTAATCCTAGTTTCTATTATCGTATCACTAAATCTTTTCTTAATCTCTGCTGTCTATCGGTTAGGAAAGGGGAAATCCATTCTTGATATCCTAGAGAAGTCCATTCCAAAGTTCATAATATATCCACTTTATCTCGCATTAATCTTTATATTTGCTATTCTCGGTTGCTTAGTTAGCAAGCAATACGTACTTATATTTAAAATGCATGCTTTCCCAACGACACATCCAATGGTATTTAAATTAGTGATTGATGTGGTTGCCTATTTTCTAATCATCAAGAGTATATACAATATAGCCAAGGCAGCGACCGTCTTTTTTTGGCTTATCATTTGGATGATAATATTACTGTTTTATCTTTATAGCGACTTTGAATTTTCAAGGCTAACCCCTTTTATTTTCCGCGAGGCAACTTTTACAACAAATGGTTTTTTTACAATTTTAATAAGCTTTTTGGGTTTTGAATTATGCCTGTTTCTCTTCCCATACACCAATAAACAAACAAAACTCATGAAAGCAGCCCAAGTCAGCAATATCATGGTTACTATCACATATTTATATACCGCTTTTATGGCTTTCGGATTCTATGGTCATGCACATTTGAAGAACCTTCAGTTTCCTCTCTTAAATATTCTAGGTTACATTCAACTCCCTTTTCTTCAGGGCACAGAAAATTTACTATTCGGCTTTATGTTGTTCTCCATCATTATCACATCAGGAATGTATTGGTGGGCTGCCAAGGAAGTGACTTACAGGATGTTTCCAATCAATCATAAGTTTCTCGCGTTAATTCTCCTGTCTATATCCTACTTTATCTCCTTTATTCCTGATTCTCTAAATGAAATAGATCGCTGGTTAACCTACTTAGGTTATTCGGAAGTGGTCATCTCCTTCGGGCTCCCGATAATCTTAATTCTTCTTCTACTTGTACAAAGAATGAGAGGTAATACACATGATTAATAACCGTAATATCATTTCAATTCTTATCTTAATCATTCTTCTTACAGGTTGCAGTGACCAACGAATTTTAGAGAAAGTAGGATTCACTCACTCTGTAGCTTACGATTTAGGTTCAGAGGGACAATTAAAAAGTGCAATTAGTGTTCCTGTCTCAAATCCTGATATCAAAACAAACAGAATTTTTCTAAAGACAGAATCTAAAAGTAGTAAAGGAGGAAGAATTAATTTAAATAAACAAACTAGTCTTACATTAGTTAGCGGACAATTACGGCTCGCTCTATTTGGTCAATCAATAGCAAGTAAGGAGGGTCTGCGGAATAACCTAGATACCCTAATGAGAGATCCCTCGATCGGAGATCGAATTAATATAATTATTGTCAATGGTGATGCTGGAAATTTGCTCGAAAAAAACTTTAAACAATTCCCACCAACAGGAAAATATATAGATCGCCTTATCCATAAAGAATCAGCGGGTCAAAGCATACCTAATACCACTTTATACACATTTACAAGAGATTATTATGATGATGGGATTGACCCTATTGCTCCCATGATTAAAGATGCCGGGGAAAGTATCCGTGTGGATGGCGTTGCCCTTTTTAAAGATGACAAGGTTGTGGGTAAGATTAAACCACAGGACTTAATGATATTTGCTTTTCTTCGAGGCAACCTACAACAAGGTGAACTCGACTTTGATTTATCGAATGATACTCAAGAAAGTCAATCCCTTACGTTAACTGCCATAAGCAGCAAAAAAAAGGTTCACGTTACTTATGATGATAATCAAATGAAAGTAATGATCCATGTAAATGTGCTAGCTTCCGCAACAGAGTACATCGGCGAATTAAAACTAAGTGATAATGCCGACAGACGTAAACTTGAGCAAGAGATCTCTGAAATAACAACTCAAAGGGCCCAACAAGTGATAAAATACCTGCAAGAAAAGAAAGCAGATAGTCTCGGCATAGGTACATATGTCAGAAATAGTATGCCTTACAGCAATTGGAGTAAATTAAATTGGCATGATCAATATCCCCTAGTAAACATCGAATGTCATATGCATATAAAGATAACGGATTATGGATTTCTACGATAATTCAAAAGCTGTGGCGATTAGACACCCAAAATCGATAGAATCCCCTCCTTCACTTTTTGAGCCATGATGGAGGTCTGTACCAGAGTTTATAAAATCCACTTTGTTATGTAAGAGTAGGGCCTGACGGCCCACGCCTTATCTTCACCACTTACTATTAAGAAGTTGATTGAGCCAACTTCACTAATAAATGCGACAAACTATGCTGTTCTGCCTTCGTTCCAACTTTCCAAAGCTCCTGTAAAAGCTTCTCCTCCCGGTTACGTGGTTCTTCATTTTCTGATAAGTAACCAGCAACTTTCTCAGCTGTAAGTGCTAATTGCTCATCATTAAGTCCAATAGATTTACCGAGGTTAATTCTGGTATTTAAGTAATTCCGAAAAAATTCAAAATCGGAGAGGATGTTATCCTTACGACTATCGCTAATCCTATCTATTACATCATCCACTTTATCCACATCCAATACACCCTCTTTATTCACTGCGTGATTATGTTCTGACATGGTACGCCTCCTTTGAGTTCCTAGCTCATTCAGTTGTTATCAAAGCCATTAGCAGATGAATCATTTAGTATTATCATTTGCATCTTGTTAGATCTTATTCCATATGTAATACACTATGATTTGTGACAAGTTTGCAACACAAAGGAATCAATATCTTAAAGTAGAGCATTCATTAACTTTATAAAATAGTAAAAAGTGCCGATATAAAGAATATGTATATATATCTAATGATCTAATACTTCAATATGTAATAATACGGAGGAACTAGTGTGGCAAATATTATCGTAGTTGACGATTCTCAATTTATGCGACTGATACTCAAAGAAATCATTACAGGTATGGGACATACGGTTATTGCCGAAGCGGAAGATGGCTATGAGGCTATCTTGAAATATTCAGAGCTACACCCTGATCTAGTCACTATGGATATCAATATGCCTAGAATGAGTGGAGTATCTGCACTTAAAGAAATTATAAAGATCGATCCATCCGCAAAAATCGTCATTTGTTCTGCCTTGGGTCAACAATCGATGATTACTGAAGCTATACGAGCAGGAGCAAAAGATTTTGTTGTCAAACCTATTCAGGAAAGCCGAGTGAAAGAGGCCATCCACAAGATCATAACCGATCAATAACAATTAGTAGCATCACCCTTAGTCGATTTAGCCTCCAAGAGGAGAAGGATACAGCCCTTCATTCCGGATCCATCTCTTGGAGAAATATACCGCAATTGCCTTTATACTAATTTTACTTACTAATGCTACCGCTGCTATCTCAACTCCACTAACACCTTTACCTCTTCTACATCCTCTATCTAACCAACATTTATACCTTCCAACAACACCATCGCCAATATTTCTACCTACTAAGACCGTTAACCACTACTATTTCCCATCCCATAAATAGTTCTCATTCCCTCGTTTGACTGTATTTCTTTCTACTCTAGAAGATTTGTTCAAACAAAAAAGAGGAGGAATCACTCCCCCCTCTCCTTTAATGAAACCTATCTTATTTCTTACGTGAATATCCTTTATTTCCACCACCACTTGGGCCTCTACTGGACGAACGTCCTGCCGAAGAACCATAAGCACTTCCACCGCGTGCTTCACCTCCGCGGCTACTTCCTCCGCGTGCTTCGCTTCCGCGGCTACTTCCTACGCGTGCTTCACCTACGCGGCCACTTCCTACGCGTGCTTCGCCTACGCGGCTACTTCCTCCGCGCGCTTCGCTTCCGCGGCTACTTCCTCCGCGTGCTTCACCTACGCGGCTACTTCCTCCGCGTGCTTCGCCTCCGTGGCTACTTCCTCCGCGTGCTTCGCCTCCGCGGCCACTTCCACCGCGTGCTTCGCCTCCGCGGCCACTTCCTCCGCGTGCTTCACCTACGCGGCTACTTCCTACGCGCGCTTCGCTTCCGCGGCTACTTCCTCCGCGTGCTTCACCTACGCGGCCACTTCCTCCGCGTGCTTCGCCTCCGCGACTACTTCCACCGCGTGCTTCGCCTCCGCGGCTACTTCCACCGCGTGCTTCACCTCCGCGACCACCAGACTTACTGCGGGAAGACAGCTCACCATCGCGGCTCCCTTTAGTTTTTTTACTAGAGGAATTGAATGTACTCACTTTCTTAAATTCAATCTTGCCATCATGATTCTCATAACGTAGCTTTTCAATATTATGACGGATTTCCAACTCGATCCGCTGTACTTCCGGCTTATCCTTAGGATCAGCTAATGTAATCGCAAGACCTTTATCACCTGCGCGACCTGTACGACCAATTCGATGAATATAGCTCTCGACATCTTGCGGAATATCGTAGTTAAATACATGTGAGATTCCTTCAACATCCAATCCGCGCGCTGCTACATCAGTTGCAACAAGAATGTGTAATTTAGCCTCACGGAATTTACGCATTACGGCTTCTCTTTTTCCTTGTGAAAGATCACCGTGGAGCTCATCTGAGTTATATCCTTTATCTTGTAATGCCATATTAAGAACCTTCGCACGACGTTTAGTTCGGCAGAACACTAGAGCTAGATAAGGGTTGTATTCATTAATCATATTGAACAATGCATCCTGCTTGTTTCGATCAGAACACTCAATAACGACCTGACGAATATTCTCAAGTGGAACAAGTGAATTCTCACCCTTAATGATAATATCTTCGGCATCGGTTGTGTACGCACCAGCGATTCTTTTGATCTCAGCTGGCATCGTCGCAGAGAATAACATCGTCTGGCGACGGTATGGAAGTGCTTGAATCAATGTCTCAACATCGTTCAAGAATCCCATATGGAGCATTTGATCTGCTTCATCCAATACCAGCATTTTTACGCCACCAAGATCCAATGTTCCGCGCCCTAAATGATCCAATAACCGGCCAGGTGTACCTATGATGAGATGTCTTCCACCTTCTAACTTACGTAGTTGTTTCTCAACATCTTGTCCTCCATAGACCGCAAGAATCTTCACATCTGTGTGTCTTGTTAACTTCCGTGCTTCTTCTGTAATCTGTAGAGCCAACTCACGTGTTGGAGCTACGACTAGCGCTTGTGGAAATTGACGATTGGGATCAATCTTCATTAATATTGGTAATAAGAATGCTAATGTCTTTCCTGTTCCCGTGCGCGCACGAGCAATCACATCTCGACCTGCTAACAATAATGGAATTGCTTCATGTTGTACCGGAGTTGGTTCTGTGATACCTTGATTACGAATAAGCTTGTCTAACTCTTCTGTAACACCTAAGTCATGAAAATTGGGCAAATCCTTCACCTCGTTCTATTTATTTTTAATTGGCAGTGCTGTTATCGTTCTTTATAAGTTACAACATACACAGATCATTTTATACGAAAACCCGACCTTGTCGTCCTTTAACGGACGATATCCGTCTCTGCAAGGAATATGTGGATACAGGATCTGATCATCATTTAACCTACCTATTATCTCAAGCAAAATTAACTTCCATGCCAGCCATTGCTCTGATAGTTATGTATGGCTGTATATACGTAAATCGCATAAACAACATTATCTCTTTAACATTGATAACCACGTCTTATATTGAACCTAAACCCCATTGTAACATGCCAACACGTAAGTAGAAACGGCTTTACCGTCATATTAGACAGCAAAGCCATTTCTACTTGAAATTCAAAGGTTCAGCTGAAATATATCCTAATATATTTCACGCTAGAACCTCCCTGATTTAAATATACCATACAACAACCACAATACCATGAGCAATGCGATGATGAATGCAATACCGATCACAGGCAGTTGCCATAAGATCGAAGCTTCGTTATTCATAGCTGAGCCAATAATAAGCCCCGCCATAATAATACTGAATGCCAGCAGAACAATACTTATCGATAATCTGTTGCTAATCTGATCTAGATGACGCATCATGGCACTCAGTTCAGGTACACTTATCTCAACTTTTAATTTCCCCTTACTGATTAGCGATGATAACTGCCGAGCTTGTCCAGGAAGATCCAATACACCTTCGAACAGACTGCCTAATCCCACGAACAACTTCTTGGTCAACTTTTCTGCACTATAACGTTCCTTCACAAGTTTCTTTCCGAAGGGCTCTGCCATATCAATAATACTAAGCGTGGGATCTATATTCTCAATCACACCTTCTATGGTCAATAAAGCTTTTCCAAGAAGCGTTAAGTCTGGAGGGATGATGATCTGATGTTGTCTAGCAACTCCGAATAGATCATTCAAAGCTTTTCCCATACTCATATCCGCGAAAGGGATATCATAATACTCCTCCTGCAAGCGTGATAGATCAGCTCGTAACGCAGATATTTCTCCATCATCCGGGAATAAACCAAGCTTTAGAATAGCGCGAACCATACCTTCACTATTTTTACGCATGAGCGCAATAATGAGTGACGATAACTGTTCTTTCATCTCTGTACTAATTCGACCTACCATCCCAAAGTCGATGAAGGCAATACTACCGTCCTTGCGGACTAGAATATTACCTGGATGTGGGTCACCGTGAAAGAATCCCTCTATAAATATTTGATGTAGCATCCCGTTGGTGATACGTTCAGCAATTTCCTTCAGATCATATCCTTCTTCAATCAATTCATGCTTGTTCCGAACCATGATCCCTTCCACATATTCCATAGTAAGTACACGAGATGATGTGAATTGCCAATAAATTTGGGGAATGTGAATATGACGGTTGTTCTGGAATTGCAGTGCAATTCTCTCTGCATTTCGGGCTTCCTGTGCATAGTCCAGCTCTGCCATAATCGACTTGGATAACTCTTGCACAATTCGCTTCAATTGGTATTGCCTCGCCCATTCCCAACGTTTCTCAATCACAACCGCAAGATCGCTAATAATATCAAGGTCGCGGCTAACCATCTTCATTACACCTGGTCGTTGGATCTTGACAGCTACAGCCTCACCAGTTGTTAACTTACCGAGATGAACTTGTCCAATGGATGCAGCAGCAACTGGATTATCCTCAAACCATGAAAAAGCATCTTCTACCGTTGTACCTAATTCTTGAGCTAGAATTCCCTTAGCTGTCTCTGATGAGAAAGATGGGACTTGTGCTTGAAGTTTGACAAGTTCTTGGATCAGGGAATCTGGAAGCAAATCAGCTCTTGTACTCGCAAGCTGACCCAATTTAATAAAGGTCGGACCCAAATCTTCAAGCACATGCCGAATCCTCTCACCTAACGATTTACTCTCCAATGATTCATGTGTGATCCACCGTCTCGGTAGCGTAAGGACCTGAAACAGTTCAATTTCTTCCACCATATAACCAAAACCATGGCGTATAAGCGCCATGGCAATTTCTCGATAACGTCCAGTATGTCTAATTCGTATAGCCATTATTCAGCCTTCGGTGATTCCAGCTCCGCGATTTTGCTCTCCAAAGCAGCGATCCGTTGCTCCAAGCTAGTCACATCACTACCTGTAGGTACATGAAGTTCTTTCAGAATACGATTTACTTGCTCATGAACGACAGTTTTGAACTGAGTTTGTTCTTCCTCTCCTCGTTCAATAAGGCGATTTACCAACGCCTTCGATTCGTTAGGAGCAAGCTCACCTCGGCTTACAAGATCATCTACGACCTTCTCAACCTTTTCCTTACTAACCACTGTGAGACCCCATCCTAAAGAAATAGCTTTCTTAAACAGATCACTCATGTGTTTACCTCCTAAAAGTTTTTGAGCATAGTCATCTTGGCTAACTTCGAAAAAGCTACTACGGAAGCATACACTAAAAGTTTTTGAGCATAGACATCTTGAATAACTTCGAAAAAACTACTACGGAAGCATTCCCTACGGCTATTTACATCTTCATTATACTATGAATAAAATATCATTATAAGTTAAGAACGTAATGGGCTCTAACGGGCTGTCCATTGTGCTGCTTGAAGAATAAGTTGACGTATTTCTGGTTGATTAAATGTAGGCACATGATGTCCTGGCATCAAGAATGTAACTCGGCCTAGTCCATACGTAAGACTCCAAGCGGCTGGATACCATTCATCGTCCATTTGATACTCCAATAGAACTTGTTTCTCTGTGAAGGGATCAAATTCAAATTGATATGGCTCTTCTTCTAATTCAAAAGGTTGTATGCCTTCTGTTATAACATGGTCATTCCCTGTCGCCCGGAAGGATAGAGATTGATAGGGTGGATGACCGTTAAATTTCCCACCTATTAACTGTGCAAGTTCGAATCGATCCTCGAGAGATATCCCATTATGGATAACGAATAGCCCTCCACCCTGACTAACATAAGACAACAAATCCGCTGTTTGCCTAGGAGAGACCTTCTCATCCCATAAATCAAGATAGGAAATACAGAGATCGAACTGCTTAATATTGCTAGTTAGGAGCATATTCTTATTCTCGCTACATTGAACTGTCATCACATCGTTTAATATATGACTAATCTGCGCATCCACCCCTTGTAACGGATGAAATTTAGGATGTGTGTAATCTCCAAGTAACAGACATTTCTTTTGAATATTTGTGTTCATTTATTTATTCCTCCTCATGTTACCAGGAAAGGAACTGACCCTTATAATCCACAAAGGCAGCTTGCTCACCCTTAAATTCCTCGCTTCTTAAAATAAGCTGTATAATATGCATGGCTGATTACTCAACAGTTAACAAGGCATCTTCATCTCGTTTACTGCGCATATATGTCTGTACCCATCCTGGATGAATAACAAGAACTTGACCACTAAATTCTTTAATACCATTATGAATCAGTTGGGACTCCATATTCAATGCTGATTTGGACATGCAGTATGCGAACCAGCTACTCCGACCACTTGACTATCCTCATATCCGATATCTAACTCAATCACATGCAGCGTCTACGGATATTGTTCCTTCAACCGATCCAGAGCATCCAAATCTCTGAGAAATTTGCCATCATACACCGTAACTCCATATTGTAATAATTCCCGAACAAGACTTAGACCTATACCTCGGTCTGCGCCAGTCATACATGCCGTTCTTAACATGCACGCTCCTCCTGTTCATTCTGTCTATTGTTTATAGCATTCCACATACAGTATAAAAAACCCTTTTCATATCACGATATACTAAATTATGTATCTATAGAACAAATAATCTACAATATTTTAAAACATCAGACGCCACAAGCAGAACCGGATATGCGCCCTTGCTCAACGAATTCATCCTTTTAAAAACACAAAATGGCACAACTATGTTAGTCGCACCATTTTAAAACATTATGCTCTATTAGAGTTTGTTAGGTTCACCTGATGCGGCAATTTCATTGTTGACTTGTGATACGAAATAACGACCTAACGTTACCATCATACTCCCCATACGTTCTTCTTCAGGAGCGATAACACGTTCTACTCCTTCTTCCAACAACACCTGAGCGGTCACTTTCCCTACAGCTACAGCAACAACTGGCCCTGCAAATGCCTTGAGTAATTCCTTCATCTTATCTTGTTTATGAGCATACTCGACTAAGAAATGAAATTGAGGTGCACTTGTGAAAGTAACAGCATCTACATTAGCTTGTATAATATCATTCAGGAGTTGTTCTAAATGCTGCTCTTCTGGTTGTACATGACGATAGGGTAATAATGGGGTTACTATCGCTCCTTGTTCTTGGAGCCACTTTGTAAGTTTAGGTGCTGATTCACCATGCAGTTGCAGAATGATGTTAGCTCCACTTAGATGATGGGTTTGAAAAGAACGAATCAGTCCGGCACTACTTCCATCATCATCTCTAACGATCGGCGACAATTGACGCTTCTTCAAAGCATTCACCGTCTTATACCCTCGCGCCGCTATAGAGGACTTCGATAGGATATCTAATAACTTCTCTGCTACACCCATATCCTCAGCGACATTGAATATAGCTTCTAGGCCCATACCTGTAGTAAGAATTACCCATTGCGGAGGGTTCTGAATCCATGAGAGTAACCCTTCACGAAGCTTCTCATCGTCTAGAAATACCGTTCCCTGTGCAGGGCGATGAACCGGAGTTCCTCCCATATTCTCTACTAACTTGGACATTTCATCAACTTTACGTGAAGCAGCGATAGCAACGGTTTTCCCCTTCATATTCTGAGCCATAATATCATCTCTCCTCGTCTACTTTACTGAAAGTATAGCAAGCTATACCATTGCCGACACATCATTTTTTGTTTGATTATACCATCTTTACCCTTGTGTGTTTATTGTTTCGTGGAAGTATTCATGGACAAAGTGCGATTAACCTGCCAATTGGGGTTGTTTCCACTCATGATTAATTGAGGATCAGACAAGTAGAAAAAACCGCTACAGCTGACATGATGTCAACGGTAACGGTTCATCTGCACATCTTTATAGTCTATTGTCAGAATCTATCGGGGCATCAATATCACGATCAGGAGTCAACATAGTTTCTTTGTTCTTACGTTTTTTGAACAAATATCTGAATAATCCACCAATAGCTACAACTATAATAATTCCAAATTTTTTGAGCAATACGACCAGCATGGCAATTAATCCAACCTTCTTCGCCACGACCACACCAGCACCACCAACAATAAGTCCTGTAAGGCCCATTTCAGCTAACTTATCCGTCGATTCATCGAAGTCCGTATACCCTTCACCTGTATTTACTGAAAAATTTGATAATACGAGATTCTCAAATGACTTCCGATCTTCATCCATATGCTCAGGGTCCGTTACTAGTATAGCCGAGATATATCCCTCTCTCGTCAATATACGAACATTATAATTGATGAGCGGTTGGTTATTAATATCATGAGCAAGCAATGACCATTTCAAATTATGTAGGTTGTCATCGTAAGTTGGAGGAACATCCCATCCATCCACGAACAGGTGATTGTCCTCTGTCGTTTCCTTGTTAGCTGCTTCTGTTCCTTCTTTATAGCTTTTTAGTAATGCATCTGCATCGATATCATTCTTCTCAGCATCATCAATATGACCGACTTCATCATAATCAAAGAACACGGCCCATGTTTCATTCTCATCCATTGGATACACAGAGCCAATCTCTTTATAGCTTGGCACCCCACCGTAGGACAACTCATGGGCTAACGTATTGTCCTTATCAAGGAATACTAGACCTGTCTGTAACTTAAGCGTTGCTATGGATCCGAGACCCACTTCCTGACCTGAACCCTCAACCCAATTCAGCTCTGTACTCTCTGTAATCTCTGTACTTTCTGCACTTGTTGCACTTACAACCTCTGTAAAGCTCATCATTGCACATAATACCAGAATGAAAGCCACCATCAAGTTAAAGCCCTTTTGTTCTTTTCTAACTCTTCTAGACCTATGAGTCACCATAATATTTCTCCCCTAATTGTTATTTACTAGACGAAATGTCGCGTCTTCATTCAGATGAGTTGACATTTCGCCACTTACAATAAATAACTATCGGAGAAACCATTACAAAAGTGAACGTAAATGGAATAAATGATTCCTTATACCCATATGAGGGATTATTTGTATTGGACTTTGTTACCTTTTCGCTGCTACACTAACCACACCATATTTATAGAGCACCTTCTTCCCGAACCAACCGAATAGGCGATCGGTGAAAAAACCCATACACCCTAGGCAAAATAGACCAACAAAGATCCAATCTGTACGGAAGAACAATCGTGAGTTCCAAATCAAGTAACCTACTCCTTCATTAGATGCGATCATCTCTGCACCAATAATAGCCATATAAGAGGTTCCCATCGCTAGGCGAACGCCGGTAAAAATATAAGGCACCGTTGCTGGAACGATGACATGTATCAGAATCTGCCACTCGTTCGCTCCCATACTGCGGGCTGAACGGATTTTATCCTCCTCCACCGACATCACACCTGTTAAAACATTCAATATGACGATGAAAAAGGTAGCGTACATAATAAGTGCGATCTTGGATTGTTCTCCAATGCCGAACCACACTAGAAATAGAGTGATAAAAGCAATCGGCGGGATAAAGCGGATAAAGTTCAGAAACGGTTCGGCAAAAATACGAATGACATACACTTTCCCAATAATGAGCCCTATCGGAATTGCAATTAAGCTACCTAATACCCAACCGATCAGTACACGGTAAAAACTAATACCGATATATTGCATCAAGGTGCCATCCGCAAGTAACTCTTGCCCACCCTTCAGTGTATTCCACGGACCGGGAATCACATCAGATCCATAAACGATGGCCCCTAATTGCCAAATGCACAGTACAGCAATCCACAACAACGATACAGAAACCCATTTCTTCTCTATCCATTTCATCATATACCTCACCTAATCCTGTTCTTCGAAATGACCCTGAATGGTATTGTACAAGCTGTTGAACTCTTGTGAAGCTACATCTCTTGGATATGACAAGCGATTATCATAGATACTCGTAATGTTCGATGATGGCCCCACCGACATAATTCCGATTCGTTCTCCCAATAGAAGTGCCTCTTGTATATCATGGGTAACAAAAATCACGGTCTTATGTGTTTCACGCCAAATACTCACGAGTTCCTTCTGCATCGTCCGACGAGTCATTGCATCCAGAGCACCAAACGGCTCATCCATGAGTAGAATCGCTGGATCGTTGGCAAGCACACGTGCCAACTGCACACGCTGTTTCATACCTCCTGATAGTTCCTTCGGATACTTATCTTCATGTCCAACTAGACCAACAAGCTTGATATACCGATCAGAGATGACACGTCGTTCTTGTTTCGGTGTCTTCTTCATTCGTAAGCCGAATTCTACATTCTGACGTACCGTTAACCAAGGAAATAAAGAAGAATCTGCTTGCTGGAAAACAACCGCACGATCTCTACCTGGTTTATTCACTTCTTCATTATTCACTCGTAGATTCCCACTGGACTTGGAGATAAATCCTGCAATCATGTTGAGTAGTGTCGACTTTCCGCATCCGCTTGGTCCGAGTAGAATAAAAAATTCGCCACCCTTAATGACCAAATTCACGTCTTTGAGAATGTAATGCACGTCACCTACATTAGGCTCAGTATAGCTTTTACGTAACTGCTCGATATGAATGGTATTCTGCTTAACAAGTAGATTCATGCTAATCACCTCCTACTTCTGATAGGTAACTTTCTCCGGCAAGGCTATCTTTAAAGGTTCAAGATTTAGCTTACTATTTAGATCAAAATCATTTTCAATCAATCCAGTATCGACCATGTATTTCTTCTGATTTGCAAGGCTGTCATAGGCTGCTTGTGTAAACCCAACCTCCCATATATTCTTCGGCAAATCTTTTAGTGTTGCTTCTTTAGGCTGTTTCACTTCTTTATACATGAGATCAGCAACCTCTTCAGCATGAGAAGCAGCATAAACAGCCGCTTCATCAACTGCAGCAAGAAAATTCTCTATGCCTTCTGGATTGTTCTTAAGAAATTCATCTGACGTTACAATTCCTGAACCAAGCCGTACTGTTGTTTGGGACATGTCCGTGAGTTCGTGCACACCTTCGAGGCCAACGAACTTATCGATCAGCGCCGAACCAACGAACCAGGCTGCATCCAAATCACCTTGTTTCAAAGCTATATAAGCCTCATCAAATGCGCCCTGACCGATCAATTCAACATCATCTAAAGATACATGATGTTCCTTCAGATATTCATCCCACAAATACGGAAGAAAGGTTCCTCGCATAAAGCTCAGTTTCTTTCCTTTCAAATCTTCAGGATTCTGAATATCGTCCCTTACAAACAGCTTCCATTCTGAAGCTGATTCATCCGTTGCCAGTCCTGCTGATGCAATGATAGAGTATTCGCCCTTTGCGACTGCATTCAATAACGGAAAGTCCGCACCGAAGGCTACATCTACCTGTTTTATGAATAGGGAATTCACACCTTCTGCAGGAGTTCCGAAATCAACCAACTCTGCATCAATGCCATGTTTAGCGAAGTAGCCTTGTTCTAAAGCTACACGGAATGTTGGATTCGTATTTATATCAGCAATTTTTATTTTCAGCTTTGTCTCAGATGCCGCTGCATCTCCTTGTGAGCTGCAGCCTGATAATACAATAACTAACGATAAGGATAAGAGCAGAATAGCTGAGCTAAGGAATGTCTTTCTCACGAGCATACACCTCTTCATCATCGATTTATATTCGTTATGACCTGTGAAATTTATTATTCTATTTACTTTGACTCTTATGATGTCTGCCTTCTCCCGAAGTAGCCACACAAGCGGCACCTTCCGCAAATGGCAGTGTCGTTTCCACGCTCACAACAGAATCTGAACCCTTCGTTGCAGCTCCAGGCAATCTGAAACTGGATACATCAATTGCCTCAATGGCAATTTCCACAGGCTCTTCTAACTGTGGTACCCATTCATAGGGCAAACGATAGGAACGGTAGACCATGTTCGTATTTCTTGTATCTGTATACGGCGAGATATATTCCCAGACTAGTTCATGCTCTGGCGTAACTTCGAAAAGTCTCCCATTAGATCCTTCAGTAATTAAGGTGTTTCCATTTGCCAACCGCTGTGCCGCGCTAATATAGGGACTATAGAATTTATAGGAATCCGTTGGAACAGAGAAACCTGCCTCTGCTGCGGTGTACTGCCATTCAATCTCCAGCGTAACAGGATTAATCTCCAATATGCGTGAATGATCTCGCAGGGCATTCTTTTGCCCAAATGGTGATGATGGGTTCGGCAGTCCATAACCACCCCAGCCGCCGTTATCAAATACAAGTAAATTACCTTCTCCAGGCAAGCCTTTTGGAATGATATGAGCATGATGCTGACCGATAATCCAATCAATATGCTTCAATTCTGGCAGAGAATAATCAGGTCCGATTCTCCAAACAATCTTTCCAGTCTTCTTATCCGTAATTGCGATAATATTCGCTTCTCGCGCATCCCATATAATATTATCTGGATGGAACCGTTCATCCCCTGCATCATAAAATTTATTAGGGCCCACATACGAAGCAGAGTTGATATGCAACCAGTCCCCTACACCACCTCCAAGTTTGCCGAAGGAGCGTGTATTTGGATCTCGGAACAAAACATTCTTGGCAGCTTCATCGAAGCCCAATTCATCAAAATGTTCGCTCGGAAGCCATTCCCAGATGATATTCCCTTCCCAATCTACTTCTAAGATCGCGTCATCCAATAACTCTTTGTCGGAGATTTCACTGTTGAACAGATTCTTGTGTGCAAGAATAAGTGTGTTACCACTTGTAACTTTGGGTTCAAGTCCCGGTGCATAGTAACCAACAGGATTACCCTCTCTCTGGTAGTCATGATGTTGGCGGGCATACCATAGTGGCTCATAACCGGGGTCCTCTATATGCTCATAACTATTGAATTTCCATACAATATTCCCATTCCAATCCACCTGTACAAGATCTACATTATCTTGAATTCCGAATTTAGGATCTCTCCTTCCTGTGCTTCCAAGAACATACCCACCTGGGAATACTTTAGCCGGAAACCCAAGTAACCCTTTCCATAGATGTACTTCTTTCCCATTCATATCGATTAATACTACGCCTTCATCTCCTGCTTGGTATACGGTATAACCGCTCCACGCCTTCTCAGGGTTATATACGGTAGCGCCTGTTGGATAAACTGTTGAATGTCCCATAATTTACATATCTCCTTTGGAATATCAAATAATGAAGCTTCACTTTAATAGCTTAAGTAATTACTCTTCTTCGGTGTGCTGCTTCGCTTCTGTTCGGGGGTAGGAGGCTCAGTAACTTCGGCATTCTGCTTCCCAAGTGTCAGTAGCGTCTCTGAGAATTTCTCAAGATTGCTAACCATCCGCTCATAGAAGCGGCTCTGCAATGCAATCTCTTCCTCTGTAAATCCCTCGAACAGAAGCGTTATACATCGAGCCCCGATGTTATCGTTACGGTCGTATAATTCACGACCTTTATCCGTGACATCCAGCAGAACTGTTCGCCTATCATCCTCTTTACGTTTGCGCACGGTATAACCCGCTTTCTCCAGCTTATCGCTCAGTGCGGTGATGGCCCCAGAGGTGAAATCGAACTCCTCTGCTAGATCACCGAGTCGCTGTTCACCCTCGTTGATGATCTTGTGAAGAATCAGCATCCCGGGTAATGTAATCCCCGCTACCGTAACGCGGTCTCTTTCTTTCACATATCTTCTAATCATTTTACGGAACAGCCAATCGGCTTCTTGCAATCGTCCCCAGGTACTGTCCTCCATAAGAATCCTCCATAATCTAACGGCATATAACACAAAAAGACCCCCGGCACAGATTCCTATTAAGGGAAGTGTGCGGGAGCCTTTGGTGGTCCAATCAGCTCGAAATAAACTTTCACTGTTCATTTAATCAGTATTGAATTGTTGTCACTATCATATAACCAATTAATCACACCTGTAAAGTATGGATTAAAAAATCATGTTCCGTTCTTTAAACTTGAAATTCACCAACCGCTTCCTTCATATTTTATTTCCATAAAAATATCCCCTCCAAGTTCACCCAATTCCTCATAGTAAGTGAGGTTTTATTCGAGTGACTACTTAAAGGGGATCATACCAATCTCAGCATTTTAATCTATTATTTTTATAGTCGTTTAATTGATAAAGCTTGTATATTGCAACAAACGTTTAAGCATAACTACTGCTTGAGCACGGGTCGCATACTCTGTTGGGACGAACGTGTTATCAGTCATACCATAAATAATCTTGGCTTCCACTGATTGTGTTACAGCCTCTTGTGCCCAGCTACTTATATCTACTTTGTCACTGAATTTAGCTAAGGTAGTGCTTGGTGTTGCTACTGTATCTACTTTCATTTCTGTTACGCTAATGGCTACTTGATTCCCTTGTCCGGCCGCTATCTTATAACTTATAAGTTCCAGTAACTTCAGAAGCTAAATACATTGCCAATCAACTTCAATAGACTTTCCTGCCGGAAGGGCTTGATAAGATAACCCCTTGCTCCGACCTCGTAGGCTTCTGTGGCAAAATTACTGTTTCGTGCTGCAATAATGACATGAACCCAAGGCAGAACTTCCTGCATCTTACGGGTCAAAGACAATCCATTCATCTCCGGCAACTCTACGGTGGTGATTACGATATCTGGCGGCTTCCGCATCATTTCGGATAAGGCTTCATGGGGATTTGCAAATCCTCCTACCCATTCAAAAAATGAAATGGAGTTCACGATTTGTTGAATAGCTTCCAGATCCGAGATATTATCATCAACAACCATCAACTTGAGCATTCAGATAGATTCACCTCCTATGTTTTCTATCCAGATGCTTGCCTGTATTTAAACTCTACTTTCCCTCAATGAAAGAATAATGAAAGAATTTCGATAAAAAACGTCAAAACCCGCTCAGCATCTAGCCTCACGGGTTTACAAAAAACGATATGATTTTTATCACGTGCTATTTAATCAAGATTTGAGGGTTGATAGTAATTGAGAATGCAGAACAACCAGTTCCTGCGATGGGCTAATTCCAAGCTCTTTACGCAGCATTTTTACATATTGCCCATACTGTCTGATTAAGGAACCCTTGTCTTTTTGCAAAGTATAAGCTTTCATTAGCAATCGAAATACTTCTTCATCCAATTCATTGCGAGCTAGCAGTTTAAGAAGGAGTCTTACTGTAACAGAATCTCGATCACGATAATTCATCAAAGCCATTGCTAATTTCTTAACAAATACGGCATACATCCTCGAGAATCGCTCTATATCATTCAAGGCCCACAAAAAAGCCTTCTCCCCGAATAAATCACCCGTAAAAAGCTCCTCCACTGCGATGGCCTGGTCAAGATTTGAAGCGTCAATGACGTCAAAATCTTTAAGCTTGTCCTCGAATTCAACAAAATCGATATGCTCATCTGTGATATCTATGCCATAACTATCCATATTAGATTTCACCAGAGATTTCAATCCGTGCGACTCAAGAGATTTCCTTAATTGATAAATGGTCGTATTGAGGTATGTCTCTGCATTTTTTGTAGGCATTCCACCAAAAATATCTTCCGTTATTTTTGCTCTCGATACCATCCTACCACGATGAAAAAGTAAATATCCGAATAGCTCCGCGCTTTTTCTAGATATCCATTTCATCCCGCCTCCTTGCTCGCTGCGAAGCTCTAACCCACCCATACAATAAATAAAGATACGATTTGCATTCTGATCATCCTTTGCGGCTTCGGATAATTGATGAATGGCTATCGCCCTTCTCACCGTCTTCTCAAGTCGTTCAAATGAAATAGGCTTAACGATATAATCCAATGCGAAGATATCAAATGCATCAATTGCATATTCTTTATGGGAGGTTACAAACACAATATGGAGATCCTTGCACGTCTCTGCCATTCTCTTGGCAAATTGCATACCACTCTCATTAGGCATACTTATATCAACAAATGCCAATTGTGCAGTATGATCCTGTAAAAACAAGGTGGCAGATTCCGTATCCTGAAACGAACCAATGATTTCGATATGAGGAATTTTCTCAAGGAATTTTCTCATAATCAAATGCATGGCTTTTTCATCATCAATGATTATGACTTCCATGTTAGATCGAACTCCCGTTCCAATCGTGATTTCGTATTTCTTCCCGCTTCATTCACCGGTAGTGAGAAGAAAAATGTACTGCCTTCTCCCTGAATGCTTTCAACCCAAATTTCACCACCATGCATTTGAATAAATTCACTAGATAGGAAGAGACCTAATCCTGTTCCTTTCTCCCCTTTCGTGCCTTGAGATG
The DNA here is from genome assembly GCF_001857945.1 of Paenibacillus crassostreae. NCBI lineage: Bacteria > Bacillati > Bacillota > Bacilli > Caryophanales > Paenibacillaceae > Paenibacillus > Paenibacillus crassostreae. Next base: position 2,964,727 of record NZ_CP017770.1, on the reverse strand, counting down.
GAGCATCTAGCGCTTTATGAAAAAGAGATTTCACGATAACCGAGTCTATTCCCACACCTGAATCCCTGACAGAGATAATGACCTGATCCCCCTTCTTTATTGCCCCTATATGAATATTCCCGCCTATGTCAGTAAATTTGATGGCATTGGAAAGCAGATTTCGTAATATTAAATTCAGTATTTCTTTATCAGCAAATACCTGGATTTCATCATCGATCTTGAAGGTAATCTTAATTTCTTTGATTTCACTTCGTATGGTTATGGAATGAATAAACTGCTGTACAATCGATGATAAATCCCATACCAATGGATTGAACATGATCTTCCCACTTTGGCTCCTGAACCAATCCAGTAGATTTTCAACTAACGTATACGTATTTCTTACCTGACCGCTTACCTCTTGGAAAATCTCAATATTCTCGCTTCCAACCGTCTTCATCTCCTCATCTAGTATTTCTGTTAAATTAACGAGTACAGCAAGCGGATCACGGATGTCATGTGCAACAACAGTAAATAACTTATCCTTAAAAGCATTCAACTCCGCCAATTGATTGACATTGGATTGTAGCTTCTCCTGGTAATCTATTAATTGCGTAATATCACTAAAAATAAGCATTTTCCCCAGGGTAATTTGACCTTTATCGTAAATGAGCGATACTTTTAAATGGTAGTACCTAGTTTCTTCTTTTCTCGTGATCGTAATTTGGATATCACTATTTTCCAAAACTATGATTTTCTGCAATAGCTCCGGATAGTTAGAGAATACATGATAAGCTGAACCCTTATTCCCTTTCATATCATGTAACTCTTCAAACACCTCTTGGGCAGCTTCATTATAATTAATAATGTTGTTGTCATAATCAAGGAAGACAACCCCATCCTGCATCGTTTCATACACTTTTTGCAATGCAATAGGTGCTAATCTAAGGAGGTTAAACTGATAGATCCCCCAAATATATAAAATACCGGACAAGGTGAATCCGAACGGCGTCAAATCCACATGTAACCCAAAAATTCCAAAAACGTAGACCAAGTTGGATATCCATGGGGCTACAGCTCCAAGGATAATTACCGTGATCTGCTTACGAACAAGAGGTACTGCTTTCAGATACATCATCACGAATAGAGTCATACCCACTATGACTTGAATATATATATAGCAAATATGTACCCAGTACCAAGGTCCTTTGAGAGAATCGACTGTCGGTATAATAGAACTATAATCCATCATAATATTTCGATAAAAAAGGTAGTGCAGATCGTTGGTTAATTGTAATAGAAACGTAAGGACTGGTATGAGAAAAAGTAGTAGCCATACCCATCGTTTCAGTACCTTTTGATATCCTGTAAAATAAATGACAAGAATCAACCAAAACGTAGTTATAAAGGGGATTCCAATATATTCAAAACTTAACCAGAATTTGATAATCTCGATATCTTCGCTTATGATCTCAAACGCGTAACCGAAGGAATAGAAAGAGGCAGCCAACATCATTAGTGCATTGAATTTGGCTACGAGTAGCTTACGTTTTCTAAATGAAAGATAGGAAATGAACAGCATAAGACATGTTGCTACAAGCAATAATGCGAATAAATACTTACCTATGCTCATGGTGTACACTCCTGAATAAATTGATCTCGTATGATACAAAAGTACTATATTCGACATTTTTATGAATTTTCCTTTTTCATCTACATTTGGATTGTCTAATTATAGATAAGTGTATCGAGGCTTCCATCTCTTGATCTAAAAATAAACATAAAAATAGGCAGGCAAAATGCACCTTCCATGCAATTTAACTGCCTTATTTTTAGTTAATGTTGATGATTTTCATTAAGCTAGTATTCCCTCGATTTGCGTAAGTACGTCTGCGGACAAGGTAATCCCCGAAGCTTCAACATTCTGAACCACTTGCTCAGGGCGACTCGCTCCAACAAGCGCGCTAGATACATTGTCCTGACGCAATATCCAGGCTAGTGCTAACTGCCCAACCTTAATGCCTAACTCGTTCGCTACTTTCTCCAGCTGTTGAACTTTAGCAATGCGAACATCACTAATCTTATCTTCATTCCATCCAAGCTTAGCCGCGCGACTATTCTCTGGAATTGCTCCTGCTGAGCTATACTTGCCAGTCAATAATCCTTGAGCTAATGGTGAGTATACGACTTGACCGATACCTTTCTGCTCACCGAGTGGAATAATCTCTTTCTCGATCTCACGCTCGAACATATTATATAGGGGTTGATTAACAACGATTCGGTCTAGCAAGTAACGATCTGCTACGGCTAGCGCCGCTTCCATCTGTGCTGCTGTCCATTGACTAACTCCGACATAGAGTACTTTGCCTTGGCGCACTAAGTCATCCAACGCACGTAAGGTTTCCTCAATTGGGGTGTCGGGGGAGAAACGATGACAATAGTAAATATCTACATAGTCCGTGTCTAAACGTTTCAGACTAGCGTGACATTGCTCCATAATATGTTTACGAGACAATCCTGAATCATTAGGTCCATCTCCCATGTTGCCATATACTTTCGTAGCCAATACATAAGACTCGCGAGGATATGCCTTCAGTGTAGGACCTAATAACTGTTCTGCCGCTCCACGTTCATAAACATTCGCTGTGTCAAAGAAATTGACTCCCGCATCATATGCCGTCTGAATCGCCTTAACCGCATTCTCTTGTTCCACATACCCACCGTAAGTCAACCAACTTCCCAAGCTTATTTCACTAACCTTCAGTCCGCTTGCTCCAAGTCTCCGATATTCCATGATCGTGTATCCTCCTCCAGAATTACATTATTGTATACATGGTCTAGCATTCGTACATGACTATTGTAATCTTATAAGTTCTATTTAAACAAGCAGAACCGGCTATACCGTCCTTGTTCAAGGAGTTTATGTGACTAATCGGAATTTATTATGAGAATAGCTGGTCTATTTTAGAAGGATAGTAGTAATTTACAAATAATGAGGCAAACTAATCCTAAATAAATACTTAACTAGGGGGTACCTTATTTGAATACACCTTCACCATCCTCACAAGCCTTACCTCAATATCCCGAATCCTTATGGAGAGCCTCAACCAAATTGCCTACCTTTCCCCAACTAACAGAAGATATCACCGTGGATGTAGGTATTGTTGGCGCTGGAATTACAGGAATCACAACAGCCTACATTTTGTCTAAAGAAGGTTACAAAGTTGCTTTGCTAGATGCCGGATCTATTCTACAAGGAACCACAGGGCATACGACAGCTAAAATTACGACCCAACATGGCCTAATATATGACCAATTAATCCAGACTCTCGGGGAGGCACAAGCTTCGAAATACTATCACGCCAACAACGAAGCTCTGCAATGGATTACCCAAACGGTTAAGGAACTTCAAATATCATGTGAATGGCAACCAGAAGATGCCTATGTATATGCCGAAAGTGAACAATCTGCGGGCAAGCTTCAGAAGGAATTTAAAGCCTATGAGAAACTAGCTATTCCTGGATTATGGAAAGAGCACTTGCCGATTCCACTGCAGATGAAAGCTGCTATTCAACTCCCGGGACAAGCACAATTCCATCCGTTAGAATATTTAAAAACGCTGGTAGAAGCCATCATCAAAGCTGGTGGTAAGATTTATGAACATACAACCGTTAGTAACAAACTAGAGGGAGATCGTCCCTTCACCGTCACTACCCTTGATGGCGAGCATCATATGACATGTCAACATCTCGTCTCCGCTTCCCACTTTCCATTTAGCGATGGTGGAGGTTTCTTCTTCTCACGGCTGTACGCGGAGCGATCCTATGTTGTTGCGATGAAACCAGAGACTCCTTTTGCAGGTGGGATGTATATCAGCGTCGATGAACCCACGCGGTCTCTTAGATCTGCTTCATGGAATGGAGAACAAGTCGTTCTTGTAGGTGGAGAGAGCCATAAAACCGGACAAGGAATTTGCACCTATCAGCATTATGAGAATCTGGAGCAATTTGGAGAGAAGGTACTGGGGAATAAAGGTATTCCCTTTCGTTGGTCTACGCAAGATTTAGTTACGCTCGATAAAGTTCCCTTTATCGGTCAGATTACATCGAAAGCGGAGGGGATGTATGTCGCGACAGGCTTTGCCAAATGGGGAATGACAACAAGCGCTGTAGCCGCCAAACTTATCACAGATCAAATTCAAGGGAGAGACAACCCATATTCCGATCTTTTTTCTCCTTCACGATTTAACGCTAATCCAGATGTGAAGAATTTCGTTGTACAGAATGCCAATGTGGCTAAGGAATTAATAACGGGTAAGGTTGGTATCGTCTATACCCAAGCGGACGAGCTTGAGAAAGATTCAGGCTCCGTCGTTAAACATCATGGAAAAAGAGCAGGAGCCTACCGCGACCCCGACGGAAATCTGCATCTCGTGGATACGACATGCACCCACATGGGTTGCGAGGTAGAATGGAACGAAGGCGAACGCACTTGGGATTGTCCTTGTCATGGTTCTAGATTCGGATATGATGGGGATGTCATCGAGGGTCCAGCGCAAAAACCTTTAACTAAGTTAAGCTAGTATTTGATGAAATATATCTAGGTTATAGAAATTTAAACAGACCACTCTCATTCAACGATGGAGTGGTCTGTTTGTGTTTTGTTTCACCCGCCTCCGACGCTGACTCACCATTAATAAGTAATTCCATGCATGATAAATCTCCTATTGGGTTACCTTACTAAGTGCCAGCAGAAAAGTATTTAGAAGGAGGGAAACCAATGGAGCATCAAAATGAGGATCAAGTTCGAAATAAAATCAATAAAGATGGAGATTCTCTTGCCGAAATCAAGAAAATGGAAAATGGCGTAGACATTGAACCGCAAGCAGATGAATGGGTAGCTAAGCCAGTTGCGTATAGTGACACTGAATCGAAAAAGAGTTAAAACGTCGCTTTATATGTAGAACCGAGTTCGTCATTTACAAAGAAGGAATCGATCATTACGAGAAATGTAAAAAACACCACGTGCTAGGATCACCTCTCGCTATTAAAAGAGTTCTTCCCAACCGTGGTGGTTTACTTTACTATGATTTTTTCATATTGATTTGACTAACTGCAGTTTCTAATTGTGCTGCCATCGCGCTAATTTCCTCAGAGCTGGCAGCCAACGATTGTATTTCACCCGATATATTCTCAGATGCATCCAACACTTCTTGTGATGAATGCAACGTGTTATCCACTGCAGTAGCAAGTTGATTCACTGCTTCTGAAATAACCCTCGATTGATCCACTTGTTGATTAGTTACTGTAGCAATACTATTAATGCGGTGTACCGTACCTTCCATTGCCTTCACGATTTGTTCCAATGCCTCTCCACTAGTAATTGCTGCCGTAGTGCCTCGTTCGCATTGCTCAACGCTGTGCTCGATCATCAACGCAGAATGGTTAATAGCCTCCGTAATCTTAGATACAATGCGGGATACAGCCATAGTCTCCTTATTTGATTGATCTGCCAACCGTCTAACCTCTTGCGCAACAACGCTAAATCCTCTTCCAGCCTCACCTGCTCGTGCAGCCTCAATTGATGCGTTAAGTGCTAGTAAATTAGTTGATTCAGAAATTGCAGATATATTTCTTGCCATGTTCTCAATCTCAATTGAATATTCACTGAGCGCTATAATCTGTTCCTGAGTCTGAATAGCACTACTTCTAATCGCATCCATAGCCACCACACTTGTAAGCACCGTCTCTTTACCCATCGTAGCCGTTTCTAATGTCTCTTGAGATTCCTCCACCGCATGATTCGCTTGTTGATACGAATTATCAATCATTTCAGTTAGTTGGGATATTGCCATTGTAGATTGGTGAACGAAACGGCTACCCTTTTGTGCTCTTTCATTCATACTCTTCGTATTTGATACAACCCCATCATAGTCATGTGTAATTTGTTCCAAAGAACGCGATACTTCTTCCGTCGATGCCGAAACCTGACCCGCAGAAGAGTGAACATTCTCACGTATATCATAAATCAATGTTGATAAATGATTCACCATACTACCCACAGCTACTGTTAACCGTCCAATTTCATCCTTACTTTTATTCTTAGGGATAGGTGCATCAAGGTCTCCGTTAGCGATCTTATCGGCAATAACTGTCAGTTCCTCAAGCGGCTTGACACTTGCGCTAACCATAAACCAGATCACGAGTGTAACAATCAATAACTCAATACAAACGATCTTCACAACTTGCTTCTCGAAAGAACTTACAATTTCATCAAAAGGAGCCACTGGGACACCTACATACCAGATCCCAATAACCGCTCCTGTCTTATCTTTAATCGGTTGGTACACCGCTTGGTTCATTTGACCTAGAACATTAGCCTCACCTATGTATTGCTCTCCTTGCGTAAGTACGATTTGAGCGACTTGTTCAGATACTTGAGTTCCCGTAGCACGGCTCCCATCTGGTTTAGTCACATTCGTAGCCACTCGAGTATCTCCCATAAATAGAGTCACCGTATCGCCAGTCTTTCTTCCTAACTCATCAATTAAAGCTTGATTACCATTCATAAGAACAGTTCCTTTGTACAATTCCCCCTCTTTCACATGCCAATATCCAGGAATCTCATAATCCAGTAACATCATACCGGTAGCAGCATCAGATAAAAGCTTAGATTGTGCAGTCTCGAGGATCTTAACCTCTGCATGGAAGATACTGTAGTAACCAAGAACTGTCGTTCCAGCAATCATAAAAATAACCATTAAAAGGACTAGTTTAGAACGTAGTCCCCAAATTTTTCTCTTCATTATTCTCTACCTTCCTTTATTAAATTCCAATGATCATTATCCAAAAAAAGGTTAGTCATCTTTGTGGAATATATCCTAAATTCACAATACCGTCAACATTTTTAGACATTATAGTTGTAATTACGCTATATAAACGCATTTCAATCGATTAAATCGCGAAAAAAGTCATATATTGTTGTAAATTAAGTGAAACTTATACTTTCTTATATTGTCAAAAAGGAGTACGACACTGGTATCCAGTGCGTACTCCTTTTTGACAATACTAATATTTAGACGGCATTCTGCGTAGATTGCGAAAATTGGCTGTTATATAGGTCGGCATAGAAGCCTCCTTGATTGAGTAACTCTATATGGTTGCCCTGCTCAATCACACTACCATGATTCATTACGAGGATTAGATCAGCATCGCGTATCGTAGATAAACGATGTGCAATGACGAAGCTGGTTCTACCCTTCATTAATTCATTCATAGCTTTCTGTATATGAATCTCCGTGCGCGTATCAACGCTACTAGTTGCCTCATCTAGAATTAGAATAGACGGATTGGCAAGAATAGCTCTAGCTATAGTCAATAGTTGCTTCTGTCCCTGAGAAATATTCGATGCTTCTTCATTCAGAATGGTCTGATATCCATCTGGGAGCGTACGAATGAAATGATCTGCATGAGCTGCCTTAGAGGCATTAATGATCTCCTCATCCGTTGCATCTTCTCGACCATAAGCAATATTATCCTTGATTGTTCCATTAAAGAGCCAAGTATCTTGTAGCACCATACCGAACTTACTACGAAGATCGCCCCGTTTCATCTCCGCAATGTTCACACCATCAATCTTTATGGCTCCATCAGTCAACTCATAGAAGCGCATAAGCAGATTAATAAGCGTCGTCTTCCCTGCACCGGTAGGACCCACAATTGCAATGGTCTCGCCTGGCTTCACATCGATATTCATATCTTCAATGAGCAGTTCATCTTGCTTATATCCAAACTTCACATGTTCGAATTGGACAGATCCTTGTGGATATGGAATCGTCTTTGCATTCTGAAGTTCAGGTACTTCCTCTTCTTCATCCAACAATTCAAATACACGTTCAGCAGAAGCGATTGTGGACTGAATTACATTGGCAATATTCGCTGTTTGAGCAATAGGCATTGAGAATTGTCTTGTGTATTGAATGAAGGCTTGAACATCACCAATTGTGATTGATTTATTGGCAACGAATATCCCTCCAACTACACACACCAACACATATCCTATATTACTTACAAAACCCATTAACGGCATAATCATCCCAGACAGGAACTGCGCTTTCCAACCAGAGTGGTACAATTCCTCATTGATCTCATCGAAATCCTTCATCGATTGCTCTTCACGGCCGAAGGCCTTAACAATCTTGTGTCCCGTATACATTTCCTCGACATGTCCATTGAGATCACCTAGTGATTTCTGTTGGCCCATGAAGTATTTCTGTGAACGAGATGCAACACCTTTGACGACTAATACACTAAGCGGTAAAGTAACGATTGTAATTAGGGTCAGCCATGGGCTAATCGTCAGCATCATGATGATAACCCCTACAATCGTCACAACTGAGGTAATCAGTTGAGTTAAACTTTGCTGCAACGTTGTACTAATGTTATCAACATCATTCGTAGCCCGACTCAGAATTTCACCATGTGTCTTCGAATCGAAATATTTAAGAGGTAAGCGAGTCAGTTTACCATTAATCTGAGTACGCATATCGAGTACAACCTTCTGTGCTACACCCGCCATTAGATATTGCTGTACATAACTAAATGCTGCACTGATGATATATAATCCGGCTAACGTTAGTAAAATTTGAGTAATATAGTCGAAATCGATGGCTGTCCCAGCCATGATCCCTTCGAATAATTTAGTTGTTGCTTTACCTAGAATCTTCGGACTTACGATACTGAATAAGGTACTCAAAATGGCCATCAATAGAATAAACAACAAGACCACTCTACGAGGTTTCAGATAACCAACTAATCTCTTTAAAGATCCTTTGAAATCTTTGGCCTTCTCGCCAGGTATAACTACTCCTGGTGGACCCCCAGGATGTCCACCTCCAGGTCTAGGTCCACCTCCTCCAGCTTTTTTATGCTCTCTCTGATTCTCACTCATGCGCTTTCCTCCTCTGACAGCTGTGAGGATACAATCTCACGATAGACATCACAAGTAATCATCAACTCACGATGTGTCCCTATTCCAACAATCGAACCATCATCTAATACAATAATACGATCCGCATCCATGACTGTACTCACTCGTTGTGCGACCAATAGTACAGTAGCATCCGTTGTTGTTTCTTTTAGAGCTGCACGTAGTTTAGAATCCGTCTTGAAATCAAGTGCTGAGAAACTATCATCAAAAACATAGACCTCTGGTTTACGCACTAATGCCCGTGCAATGGAAAGTCTTTGTTTCTGTCCACCAGAGACATTTCCGCCCCCTTGAGCGATCTCAGATTGAAATCCATCTTTCATTTCGGATATAAAATCGGTTGCTTGTGCTATGTCCGCTGCACGTTGTATTTCTTCATCACTAGCATCTTCTTTACCATAACGTATATTATCCGCAATCGTCCCCGTGAATAGCACTGATTTCTGCGGTACGAAACCAATTTTTGCACGTAACTGTTCTTGTGTAAGCTCACGAACATCCACGCCATCGATCAATACCCTTCCACTTCCTACATCATAGAAACGGGGGATCAGACTAAGTAATGTTGACTTACCTGAACCAGTACCCCCTATAATCGCGGTTGTCTCACCTGGCCGAGCTTCAAAGGAAATATTAGAAATCGCTGGTTGTTCCGCACCCGGATAATGGTAGGTAACATCTTCGAATTTAAGGAAGCCCTGTTCAAGATCACCTTTCTTCGGCTGCTTAGGATCATTAATCTCCGGAACCATGTCCAATACTTCATTAATACGAACTGCTGAAGCAGAAGCACGTGGAACCATAACAAAGATAATCGACAACATAATAAGCGAGAACATAATTTGTGTCGCATATTGAATGAATGCCATTAATGAACCCACTTGCATTTCACCATCGCTAATACGAATCCCACCGAACCAAACGATGGCAATCGTTGCGAAATTCATGACCAGCATCATAACCGGCATCATCGCTGCCATAATTTTATTTACTTTTATCGCTGTTTCAGTCAGATCAACGTTAGCGTCGTTAAATCGTTTCGTCTCATGCTCTGTGCGATTGAAAGAACGAATCACTCGCATCCCAGTCAGATTCTCACGTAAGACACGGTTCAACGTATCTAATTTAACCTGCATCACTTTAAATAGTGGTAATCCCTTCAGCGCAATAATGGCAATAGCTCCTACTAAAATAGGAATAACAACCACAATAACAAGCGATAGCTTGGCATCTTGATTCACCGCCATGATAATCCCACCGATACACATCAGGGGAGCACTAACCATCATGCGAAGCAACATGATCAGCACTTGCTGAACTTGGTTTATATCATTGGTCGTACGTGTAATTAATGATGCTGTTCCAATCTTATCGAATTCCTGCAATGAGAAATTCTGCACATGACGGAAAACCTTACTCCGTAATCTCTGACCGAAGCCCACCGCTACTTTTGAAGAATAATAACTAGCTGCAATGGAACAAATCGCTCCAACTCCTGAGATCAACAGCATAACGCCACCGATTGTCCAAATATACGAGATGTCTTCACCTACGATTCCTTTATCAACAATATCCGCCATCATTGTAGGTAAGTACAGGTCGGATAAGGATTGAATAAAGACCAGAAAAAGTACAAGTATAATAGGAAGCCTATAGGGGCTTAGATATTTAAATAATTTCAACATAATGATTCATCCCCACTCTGCGTCAAGTCCATTTCTTTCTGTTCAAAATACTGATAAGCCTTGGTTAGAAGGTCAGCCAAATGATTGCTCTCTTCTTCCCCTAAGTATTGAATTAATTCATTAAAAGATGCTTCAGTCACAGCAATAGCCTGCTGGATCACCCTTTCTCCCTCAATACTCAGCTTAACCCGAACAGCCCTGCGATCTTTCTGATCCACCGTTCGCTCAATCCAGTCTTTCACTTCCAATGAATTCAGCAACTGAGTCACTGTAGGAGAGGTCACTCCCAACATTTCACTTATCTCAGAAACTTTCAATCCTGCTGTATTAGCTTCCGTTCGCTTTTTCACATAAAACATAAGCATCATTTCACTATGACGCACACCCTTGATTGAGCGGTGATTAAACTCTGCCTTATTGAATCTCTTCATCGCTTCAAATAGCTTTTGTGCAATTGAAATATCCATTATAAAAAGTTATTATCCCCCTTATCACAAAAATAGATAGGTTACCAATTAATTAGGTAGCCTATCTATTATAATTCCTTCTAAAATATGAAGTCAAATTTAGTAAATCGTTTTCCGATCTCCGCTGAAAATACGCTGTGTAAATTGAATCCATTCCTGCGCTGCAAAGGACTGATACCGTTCTTTACGCCAAATCATCCCAAGTTGCCATGGAATCGTTGGATTGACGAGCGGTATAATTTGTATTTTGGCATGATCGACTTCACGACAGATCGTCTCAGGTAAGAGAGCAATCCCTAAATTGGCAGCCACCATTCCACTGATTAAATCCCACTGTGAACTTTCATAAACAACATGCGGCTGGAATCCCAAGCGAACACACTCTTTAATAATCCGATCATGCATGGCGAAATCTTCTCTAAATAATACGAATGACTCATCTTCTAGCTCTGACAATGAGACATCCTGTTTATTAGCTAATGCATGTGTATGGTGCACTATTAACATTAACTTCTCTTGTACAAAAGAAAATGAATGAAACAATTCATCATCCGTTGGTAACACAGTTACCCCAATATCGAGTAGCCCACTTTCAACATCAAGTTCGACTTTCTTGGCACCATCTTCGAAGATTTGAATCGTTACGTCAGGGTACTCTTTATGGAATTGCCCTATGACCTCAGGAAAGAAGCTTGAACCCACCATAGGTGGTAAGCCGATTCGAATATGACCTTTCTTTAAATTCTGAAGATCCTGTAGTTCGGATGAAAGGTTGTGAAAGGATTTCACAATATGTCTTCCTTGTTCATACATGATCCTCCCTGCATCCGTTAGCTCAATCTTTTTACTGGAACGATCAAATAATACAATCTGAAGCTCCTCTTCAATATTCTTGATTGTCTTACTAATCGTAGGCTGAGTGATGAACAGCGATTCTGCGGCCTTGGTGAAACTCTTATGATGGGCTACTTCCATGAAATATTGTAAATGTCTTATGTCCATGTAGGTGGCTCTCCTTTCTAACCACTACCATTCCAAAACGGAATGATAATCATTCATTATATTCATTTTACCTATGAAAGGAAGTGATGTAAGATTTTCATATCAAATGAAAGAGGTGAAGATACATGAGAAATATGATCAAAGGGATCCTACAAGTCGCAGCCTTAATGGGCTTCTCCATACTAATGAATCAATTAACAGAGTGGCTCCAATGGAAAGTGCCTGGCAGCATCCTAGGTATCTTGGTGATCTTCATTCTCTTAGAAACCCATATTATTCGTCTAGAATGGATCGAAATCGGAGCGAATTGGTTACTTGCTGAACTTCTATTATTCTTCGTCCCCGCTGCTGTCGGGATCATGAAATATATCCCTATGCTACAAAGTGACGGTTTACGTATTCTGATTGTTGTCATCATAAGTACTTTTGTTGTTATGCTCAGTACAGGACTTATGGCCAAAAGAATTTCTAAGAGAAAGGAGCCACACGTATCATGATGACCGGAATACTATACCTAATACTCACTCTCACCATTTATTATACGGCTAAATTCATCTATAAGAAGTGGACAAAAGTATTCTTATCCCCATTATTAATTACACCATTAGCTCTTGTTCTCTTGTTACTATGGGGAGGAGTGCCGTACGAAACCTACAACATGGGTGGTCAATGGCTCAGTGATTTACTCCAACCCGCAACCGTAGCATTTGCAGTTCCTTTGTATAAACATTTCAAAGTATTAAAAAAGCACGCCGTCGAGATTATCGCCAGCGTACTGTTTGGTTCAATCGTCGCCATGATCACATCTGTTGTTCTTGGTAAATGGATGCATCTAAACAGTTCACTTGTAACTAGCCTTATGCCACGCTCGATTACAACACCCATTGCCATCAATGTATCTGAAGTCATAGGTGGGGTTCCTAATATCACGGCTGTATTTGTTATTATCACAGGACTTCTTGGAACGATCATCGGTCCTTCTGTATTAAAAATTTTTCATATTGATAATGAAGTTGCGAGAGGGATCTTACTCGGAACAAGCGCACATGGAATGGGCACATCCAAAGCATTTGAACTAAGTAAATTAAGTGGTACCATCTCCAGCATCTCGATGATTCTGGCAGCTCTGTTCACCTTAGGTATGGCACCTTACATGATGTCAATATTATTACAATATTAATATTGAATCTTGGTTGGTAGTCCTGTGTTGGCAGATTCTAATGCGGCAGAAGTCACTAGTTGGGTCTTGAAAGCATCCTCATAATCCGAACGGATCCGTGAGGAATCACCCGTACGTATGGCATGGATGAATGCTTCACTTTCTGCCACATAGGGATTGGTTGGATCGCTATACTCTGTACGAATATTGGATGTCACCACATTCAATCTGTTATTATTCCAGTCCAGCAATCCTTCATTTGTATAGAACGTGATTCCTGACTGGTCTACATTACCTGGAAGAATACAGGTATTAGAGATGTTCGCAATCACACCATTCATCAGCTTCAACGTTACTGTACCCACATCGGCAACGCTTACATTTTCATGTTGCTCATGTGCAACACGATTCCCATATACGGCGTAGACCTCTTCAACTTCTCCCAGGCAATATCTTAGAATATCAACAATGTGCGTTGTCTGCTCAATAAATTGTCCACCTGATCCTTCTTGTTGTCTCCACCATGACACGCCAGGCATACTACCCATCCATTGTCCCACAGCCATACCAACCATTTGCTCACTAAGTAATTGTTTCATTTGATGGACTGTTTCTTTATATCGTAAGTGATATCCAACGGAAGTCAGTAATGATTTATCTTTAATTTTTTGCAGCAATTGGCGAGGTACTTCTGAGTTAATTGCAATAGGTTTCTCTACAAGAAATGGAATACCTCTTTCAATTAACTGCTCTTCGATTTCCCCATGTACCATTGGTGGTACACAGATATATACAGCATCAAGCTGTTCAGCTTCCAGCATCTCTGTCACATTTCCGTAACCATTTGCTCCATAATGTTTAGCCATTTGTTTTCCTTTGTCTATACTACTACCACAAATAGCTTGAAGCTTGAGCCCTTCCATCACAATCAAATTATCTGCATGAACTTGTGAGAACCACCCTGTTCCAATCATCCCAATTCGTAATTGTTGCATCATAGTTCTTCCCTCCAACGTTAAATAGCATTAGAAATTAATGAATAATTATATAATACTTACAGTATCCTATCTGAACATACGAATACAAGTTTTGCAGGAGGATCTCTTGATAATGAATTACAAATAATGGGTTTCATTTCACTGTATAAAAAAAACCATCATACAGCAATAAAAAATTATGATGATCAATTAACCGGTTAAAGTGTTGAAGTGCCTCATAAAAAGTGTATAATTTCTCTATTATACAGAGAAAAATGAGTTACTAGAGGAGAGATCTTATCATGACTTTTTTACGAACAAATGAACCAACAGAAGCAGTTGCAAAACAATACGTAAATAAAATTTTCGAAACCGTACAAAAACGTAATCCACATGAACTTGAATTTCATCAGGCTGTAAAGGAAATACTGGATTCTCTCGTTCCAGCATTAGCTAAACAACCTAAGTACATGAATGCAGGTATCCTAGAACGACTTGTGGAACCAGAAAGACAAATTACATTCCGTGTGCCATGGGTAGACGATCAAGGTAAAGTTCAAGTAAATCGTGGTTATCGCGTACAGTTCAACAGTGCCATTGGCCCTTACAAAGGTGGGCTTCGCTTTCATCCTTCCGTTAACTCAAGCATCATTAAATTTCTAGGTTTTGAACAGATATTTAAGAATTCTCTTACAGGTCAACCTATCGGTGGAGGTAAGGGTGGATCCGACTTTGATCCTAAAGAGAAATCCGATGGCGAAGTTATGAGATTTACACAAAGCTTCATGACAGAACTTCACAAGTATATTGGTCCAGATACCGATGTGCCTGCTGGAGATATCGGAGTTGGAGGCAGAGAGATTGGGTTTATGTTCGGACAATACAAGAGAATCGTGGGCGGTAATCAAGCCGGTGTTCTTACGGGTAAAGGGATCCATTATGGTGGTAGTCTAGCACGTCCAGAGGCAACTGGCTATGGCACTGTATATTTTGTAAACGAAATGCTTCAAGCACAAGGTCAATCATTAGAAGGTAGTACGATTGTCGTATCCGGTTCGGGAAATGTAGCTATCTACGCGATTCAAAAAGCAAATCAATTCGGTGCAAAAGTCGTTGCATGTAGTGACTCCAATGGATATGTTCATGATCCTGATGGAATTGATTATGAAATCGTGAAAAGACTGAAGGAAGTAGAAAGAAAACGTATCAGTGAATATGTTAAAGAACGTCCTAATGCGACTTATCACCTAGGTTGTGAAGGAATCTGGTCTATCCCTTGTGATATTGCACTACCATGTGCTACTCAGAATGAGATTGATGAGGATGCGGCTAGATTGCTCGTGAAGAACGGCGTCAAAGCTGTGGCGGAAGGTGCAAACATGCCTTCTACCTTGGCTGCGATCGATGTATTCCTTGAGAATGGTATTCTCTTCGGACCTGCAAAAGCAGCTAATGCCGGTGGCGTAGCCGTTTCTGCACTAGAAATGGCCCAAAACAGTATGAGATTGTCTTGGACCTTTGAAGAAGTTGATAAAAAATTGCATGACATCATGATTGATATTCATAGAAGCTGTGCTGAAGCAGCAGAATCCAATGGATATCCTGGTAACCTTGTAGTGGGTGCGAATATTGCTGGATTCACTAAAGTTGCCGATGCCATGTTAGCTCAAGGTGTGATCTAATTACCCTTTTTATGTACTTATGTTGTGAAGAGCATCGCGTAATCAGCCATTATACTGATTACGCGATGCTCTTTTTGTATGCATTTATCGTTGCGTACGATCTGTTAACTGGAACTGGTTCACCATTTGAAGAAGCGATTGTGTAATGGAATCTACATTCTCTGATGTGCTTCGAGCATGAACCACGTCGGTCTGTAAATCTTGAACAGTCTGTTCCACATCAGCGGAAATTTTCCGATTATCGATACTTACAGTAGCAATCTTTTCCATCAACGCTACCACTTCATCCACGACTTTCGTCTTCTGAGTATCATGGCTATTTGCATTACTTAGTATCTCTTTCGCACTAGCAACCATATTATTTCCTTCTATGACTGTTTCCGACCCCTCGCCCATATATTGGAATGCAATTTCGACTTGTCTATTAATCGTAGAAATGATGTCTTTAATCTGTGTTGTAGATCCATTCGTTAATTCCGCTAGCTTTCGGATCTCATCCGCAACGATAGCGAATCCTCTACCGTGCTCTCCCGCATGAGCCGCTTCAATAGATGCATTCAACGATAGCAAGTGGGTCTGTGCTGATATTTCTTCAATCGATTGGAGAACCTTACTAATATTCTGAGTGGTATCTAGGAAATCACGAATGGTACGATTGCTCTCTTCAACCTTAAATTTAATTTGATGCATCTTGTCACCAATATGCTCTACTTCTTCTTGAGCTATCGCAATTTGATTTGTTGCTGATTGTTCAAGCTCGCGAAGTGTATCACTCATATGAAGAGAGACATCCTTAGCTACATCGATATCCTTTAGTTGACTACGAATACCACGAATCATCAGTAAAATTTTCCCACTTACTCGATTTGTAGAGCTCTCAGTAGATGCCGTTGACTCTTTGAGAAGCTCCTGACTATGTATTACGTCCTCAGCAGCATATTTCACTTTAAGCATGATCCCTTCCAATGAGTCAATCATGTTGTTAATCCATTTTGCCAACTCTCGGGTCTCATCATTAGAGAATTCCTGAATAGGTAGACGTTTCGTCAAATCCCCTTTTCCCTCTGCGTTAAGTCGAACGAATTGGTTCAAACGACTCATATTACGTACGATGGGCTTGTTCGCCTTTCCTTCTGATATCGATTGGATAGTATAGCCCAATAGGATGTTTACAATGCCTACGACAGTCGCACCTAAGACCACGGAATCCATATTGGACATAATCACATACATGAGAATATTAAGAGCAACGAAGCATAGTGCAGACATCATATTCATCTTCTTTATCTTCCAGCCTATGCTTCGAATTCGATAAACTTCTTCCAAATCACCTTCACACATCATACCCCATACATCTGGACAGTGAGGAAGCTGAAAAGTCACTCCTTTACCTATGACAGGAATATGACGATAATCCGAATACCCCGGGAATTCCACAAACAGATTGCTTCCATTGCGAATCGTATTAGCAACACCAGGATGTAGTTCACCAGTTGCCGGATCTTTAAAAATTAACTCTAATTCGGTATGTTGCTGTACTTGAACCATGCCAAAATCTGTATGAATCCCTTCTTTAAGATTATCTCCATGTGTAAAGGTAACATCTTCAAATCGACTACGCGATAAAGCTGTCCCAGGAGTAATACCTTTATTCAAGTTAGGCTTCGCCATAAATATATAATTGTCTCCTGAATCGGGGTACACATGACCAGACTCCCTTTGGATCAGATCACCAAGGACATCATTCGGAACTCGACCACAAAGAGCGCCTTTCCAGACCCCCTTTTCAACGATAGGCACTATGTAGAGCAGAGTCATCTCATCATGAAACCTTGAGGTACTTGGACCTATTTCTAATGTTAAAGGATCAGCGTAGGGACCTAATAGACACTTCTTATCATACGATGAGTGTTGGATAGCTTTAGTAATCTCAGCATCATCACTATATTGCATTCCGATATGATTTGAATACGTGGAAAAAGTAACGTTTCGATTCTGATCTAGCAGAAAAATTTCTGAAAAGGCTATCCCTCGTTTTCTAGAAGCTGCAAATAAACTATCAAGTAGGTATCCAGAATCCTTATAATGATCAGCGTATAGTCCATTAGACACCATCTGTCCAAGTAACCGTTCTAAATGTGACCAATATTCATCAACCCAGTCCTTCAAAATATCCATCCGCGTGAAGGCTATGCCTTCGAATATTTCTTCTATATCGTTCTTCATATGCTGATTTAACCGATACGACCACCATAGTGGTAGTCCTGTTTTGAAACCTAACCACTCGAACATAAATATCCCCCCAATATGACGCGGCAATGTTAACTAATTTAACATTATTCTTTATTGGGTCATTGTACCTAATATTTTCTAATATTACAATGTTTAAATTACGATATTCTAAAAAAAATAATTACAGCGATATCCAAACCTATTTTTTGACATTCACCTTCCACGAGCGCATAATAATATTTATTGTCTGTGGCCATTTATTAGTTCTATATCTATTGATTATCCATGAAAGGACGTTATTCATATGTCTTGGTCAACGTCAACGAAAAGTATTCTGAAGACGCCTTTTGTTCTATTCACCATCATACTAATGCTAAAAGGATATTTAACTTGGGCAGTAACTTTCGGAGATCCATTTCCGTGGAAATTGATTCTTACCGAACTACCCTATATCTGGATGCTGTTTACGCTTGTTGAGTTCTTCGCGAGCAAACGAAAAGTCAGCCTGTATATATTGATCGATCTACTTATAACAGCAATATATTTCGCAGTCATTATGTATTATAAATATTACGGAGTTATCGTAACTTACCACGCATTAGAACAAGTGAATCAGGTAACCGCAGTTCGTAACAGTGTTTTTTCATTGCTTGATCCCTATTATTTATTCATTTTTACGGACATTATTATCTTCTTCATCCTAGCACTCCGCAATGAAAAGTTTAAAACTTGGCGGTTACACACAGCGAAAAAAGGAAGAAGTAAAGGTACATTTGCTTTATTCATCCTCTCCTTGGTCGTGTGTTTGTTCAACATCCTTCCTAATCGTGCTAGTATGAGTGAAATCACTCAAGCTCAAGAGATGGGAATTCTCAGTTATGAGACCTACACGATTCTCGCCAAAGAGAATACAGATTGGATTCCTAGCAGCAACATTACACAAGAATCGATTAATGAGTTAAAAGGAGTGACCTTACCATCACCCTCTGCTTACTGGCAGAAGGCTGAAGGGAAAAACGTCATTATCCTTCAAATGGAGTCCTTTCAGAACTTTCTCATCGATCTTAAGATCGACGGACATGAAATTACTCCTAATATGAATAAGCTTGCTGCAGGAAGCTTGTACTTCCCTAATTTTTATCAGCAAGTCGGTCAAGGTAATACTTCAGATGCAGAATTTGTTGTTAATACTTCTTTTTATATTCCACCTAACGGGGCAGCAACTCAAGTCTATGCTAACAAGCATTTACCGAGCCTCCCCAAACTGCTGAAAGAATTCGGATATCAGACTGCAACCTTTCATACGAATGATGTTGAGTTTTGGAATCGTAGAGAACTATATGCTGCGCTTGGGTTCGACAAATATTATGCACAAGAGTTCTTCGAAGATAAAGATGTTATTTTCTTCGGATCTTCTGATGAAGTACTCTATGAGAAAACTGCAGATAAACTTAAAGAGATGGATGATCAAGAAAAACCCTTTTATGCTCAAGTTATCTCGATGACAGCTCATCATCCATATACTATTCCAGAAGATAAATATCAGATGACTTTACCAGAACGTTACGAGGACACATTCGTTGGTGATTATATTCGTTCACAGAATTATGCTGATTATGCTTTAGGCCAATTCATCGAGGAACTTAAGGAGAATGGCGTATGGGACAACAGCCTTGTTATTACTTACGGAGATCATTTAGGTTTACCTTTATATTCTCTTGATAATGATGATGAGGAGCTGTTGCAAGAAATCTATGGACATGAATATAGCTATGCGGACATGATGAATATTCCCCTTATTATTAGTGGCAATGGTATCACTTCATCACGTGTTCTAGAGCAGATTGGTGGGCAAGTTGACGTTATGCCAACGATAGCCAACCTAGTAGGCGCATCGCTTAACCAACAAATTCATTTCGGACAGGATCTTCTTAATCAAAGCTATAATTTGCTACCAGAGAGATATTATCTGCCCACGGGTTCTTTTATGAGCGATAGTGCCCTATTCCTGCCTGGTAATGGATACGAAGACGGTACTCATTACCCATTCGCTGGTGAAGGTGAAGATTCTATAAGCGCAACAGAAGCAGAATATGAACGGGCATTGAAGCTTCTTCACCTATCCGACAGCTATGTGAGCCAGCTTCCCGATCGCGTTCAAGAATAAATTATTGTTCCAATATATCTAAGTCTATAAAGGTGTCTCCACAGCTATATAAATGGCTGAGAGGCATCTTTTTCCTGTACTTAAACATTCTCTGAAAAAAATAACATTTTAATAACATATTTTTTATTAGATCATCAATTTAACTTATTTATTCATAGATATTGTTAGTAATCCATATTAAGTCTTGAAATTATTGCGAAATAAGCTTATAAATAAAGTAGCTAATTTAAATAACAAATTAAAAACAAATAATAATATTTGTTGAGAAAAGGAGACTTCATGATGGAAATCCTAACACTAACCGGATTATGGCAACTACAAGATGAAGAAGGACATATTTCAACTGAAGTGCAAGTACCAGGTTCCGTATATAACGATTTACTAGAGGCTGAAATTATTGCTGATCCTTTCTATCGTGATAACGAGAAGAATAGCAAAGACATTATGCAACGAGAGTACCGCTATTCCCGCAGTTTCGATGTAGGAAATGATATTTATCAGAGTGATCGCCTAGAGTTAATATGCGAAGGACTGGATACGCTTACTTCCATTCATGTCAATGGTCACCTTATCGCTAATACCAATAACATGCACCGCACTTATGTTCTTGACATTAAACCTTATATCCAACTAGGAACGAATGACATCGAGATTCATTTCCATAATACGTTGGATTATATTGCACATAAACAAGAAGCTTCTTATTTATGGGGTGTTGAGACAACTGTTGACGGCTTCCCTCACATTCGTAAAGCTCATTCCAGTTATGGTTGGGATTGGGGTCCACAATTACCCGATGCAGGTATCTGGAGAGATATTTATCTAAAAGCACACAACACTGCACGTATTCAAGATGTCTATATGACTCAGCATCACACAGAAGAACAAGTCGAATTAGACCTTCGCCTAGAGTTAGAATCATGGAGTTCGGAACAATTAAACGTCGAAGTCATCATCACAACTCCAGATGGACAATTGATACAGAGTCGATATCAAGCTGAATCTGGAATTCAGTCCTTTACGATGGCAATCGATCAGCCACAACTTTGGTGGCCTAATGGGTACGGCAATCAACCCCTTTATACAGTAGCTATTGAGCTTTTTGATGGTGCTATGAAAGTCGATGAACAGAAGTACACGATTGGGCTACGGAATATTCGGATTAAACAAGAACCTGATACTTGGGGCGAAACGTTCGAATTCGAGATCAATGGTGTATCTATATTTGCTATGGGTGCAAATTACATTCCTGAAGATAATCTATTACCTAGAACCTCTAAGGAAAAAACAGAAATTCTTATTCGCGATTGCATCGATGCGAACTTTAACTGCATTCGTATTTGGGGTGGAGGAATTTACCCAGATCACAATTTCTATGATCTCTGTGACCGTTACGGACTTATTGTCTGGCAAGATTTCATGTTCGCCTGTGCTGTGTACGATATGACTGATGAATTCGCAGCAAACATTAAACAAGAAGCGATTGATAATATTCGTCGCTTGCGTCATCACGCTTCGCTCGGTATTTGGTGTGGTAATAACGAGATTGAATCAGCCATCGTTGACTGGGGATTCCCTAAGACCGAGAAGATGAAGGAAGATTACATCAAACAATTTGAAGTCCTTCTCGCAGACGTAGCCGCTCAATATGATCCCAACACATTCTATTGGTCCTCCTCCCCATCATCTGGTGGTAGTTTTGATAACCCCAGCGATCCAAACCGAGGAGATAACCATTACTGGGATGTGTGGCATGGTCTGAAGCCTTTCACTGAATATCGCTCATTCCACTTCCGATTCTGCTCTGAATTTGGCTTTCAGTCTTTCCCAAGCCTAAAGACGATTGAAACTTTCACTGAGCCTGAGGATCGTAACATCTTCTCTTATGTCATGGAGAGACATCAGAAGAATGATGGAGCAAATGGAAAGATCATGTACTATCTTTCTCAGAATTTCAAATATCCTAAAGATTTCTCTTCACTTGTCTATGCCTCTCAGCTATTGCAAGCAGAAGCCATGAAATACGGGGTAGAACATTGGAGACGCCATCGTGGTCGTTGTATGGGTGCGATCTACTGGCAGCTAAATGACTGTTGGCCGGTTGCTTCCTGGTCAAGTATTGATTACTACGGCCGTTGGAAAGCTCTTCATTATTTCGCCAAACGATTCTTCTCTCCAATTCTTCTCTCTGCTTGCGAAGAAGGTAAGAAGGTCGCACTACATGTGTCCAACGAAACGATGAACTCATTCACAGGAAACGTATCCTGGAAGCTCCGTAGCACGACATCGGATCTGTATCTTCAAGGAGTTCAGTCTGTTGAAATCAATTCGCTTAGTTCTACATCTGTAGTTGAACTCGATTTCACTTCACTTCTAACAGATGATGATATGCGTTCCGCTTATTTAGAATACAGTCTCGATAATGTAGCTTGCGATCGAGTAAGTGAAGGTGTTCTTCTCTTCTCAGTTGCTAAACATTTCATACTAAATCCGGTAACCATCACTACCGAATGGTCTGAAGATGAATCTACTTTCGAACTGAAGTTAACATCAGATGAACTTGCGAAATACGTGGAATTAGAATTTACAGATCTCGATGCTAAATGGAGCGATAATTACTTCGACCTATGCCCTGATTATGTGAAAAAGATAACTCTGAACAAAACGTCATTAGCACCATCTGTTACTCTAGAGACTCTTCAATCGGCACTGCAGATCCGTAGCGCCATTGATATGGCTGATTAAGTTGATGCTACGAGCGACCCTTTATATCACTTAAAGAAAGAGGTATAGATATGAAATCACTCAATCCATTTATCGGGGGAATGACATGGGGATTCACGGGTGTCCGAGGTACTTGGAATAATCCAAGTGCTGAACACTCCATGGAGGAAATGGTTCGTACTCTAAGTGTGAATTGGACTACGATTGCATTCTCTGCCTTGCAGGAGACTGCTCATTCTACTGAAATCCTATTCGAAGATGAACCTACTGTTACGGATACCGAAGTACGTTGGGCTATTCAAAAGGCACAATCCTTAGGTCTTCAGGTCTGCTTGAAGCCAATCGTTAACTGCGCTGATGGTACGTGGAGAGCACATATTAACTTTTTTGATATCGATGTGCCTTGTGAACCGAAATGGTCTGAATGGTTCTCCTCCTACACTCGATTCATCCTCCATTATGCTGCCATCGCTGAGGAACTAGGATGTGAAATGTTCTGTGTAGGGTGTGAAATGGTACAAACTGATCGACGGGAAACACAGTGGCGTCAACTCATTCACGATGTTAGACAAGTGTATTCCGGTATAGTCACTTATAACTGTGATAAATATCAGGAGGATCAGGTCAAATGGTGGGATGCTGTTGATATGATCTCATCTAGTGGATACTACCCCATCAACACTTGGGAAGAGCAGCTAGATCGCATCGAACAAGTCGTCCAGCAATACGACAAGCCCTTTTTCTTCATGGAGGTCGGTTGCCCTAGTCGTACAGGATCTCAGCATTTACCTAATGACTGGTCGCTACAAGGAGATCCGAACGAGGAGGAACAAGCTCAATTCTACCGAGTCATGTTCGATCAATGCAGTAAGCGTGATTGGGTGCAGGGATTCATGTTATGGGATTGGAAAGCAAATCTCTATGATCCACAGGATGCATCAAGCGACGATGATTACTGTCCATATGGCAAGAAGGCAGAAGGAATTATCAACCGTCAATATGAATTGCTTAAAAATTAATTATAGGTGGTGCTCTAATGAATATGGAAAACTTAGTTACAACATGGAAAGCTGACCTTGAGCGCGAATTAAAAGACAATATTCTGGGATTCTGGATGAAGTATACCCTCGATAAACAACACGGAGGTTTCCTTGGTGAGATCACTCCAGACCTACATGTAATTGAAGGTGCTGAGAAAAGTTTAGTCCTGAATACCCGGATACTTTGGACTTTCTCTGCTGCATACCGAATCTATCGTAACCCAGAATACTTGCAAATGGCAGAACGTGCGTATGAATATGTAACAGAACATTTCTTAGATTCTGAATATGGTGGGTTGTTCTGGATGCTCTCTGCCGAGGGGACACCTACGGATGACAAGAAACAAGTCTATGGCCAGGCATTTGCCATCTATGCCCTGACAGAATATCATCGAGCTACTGGGCATGAGGAATCTTTATCATTAGCTATTAAATTGTTCCATCTTCTGGAGAAATACAGCTACGATCCCCAATATAAAGGATATCTAGAAGCTCATACGCGTGACTGGAAGGTGACCGATAATCTTAGCCTCAGTGATAAGGATTTAAATGAAAAAAAATCGATGAATACCCATCTCCATGTCATGGAGGCTTATACTAACCTATTGCGTGTATGGCCATCAGATGAGCTTAAAGTTCAATTAGCAGAACTTATAGAAGTCACTTTAGACCATATCGTCGATCCCATTACAAGTCACTTCAAGTTATTCTTCAACGAAGAATGGCAAGTGAAATCAGATCATATCTCATACGGGCATGATATTGAGGGTAGCTGGCTTCTGTTAGAAGCAGCAGAGGTTCTAGGAAATGCCGATCTTCTAGAACGAACGAAGATAGTTGCCATTGCAATGGCAGAGGCTACCTATGTTGAAGGTATCGATCCTGATGGAGGGATTCTGAATGAAGCTAATGCTGAAGGGCTTATAGATACAGATAAAGACTGGTGGCCACAAGCAGAGGCGATGGTTGGATTCTATAACGCTTTTCAAATGACAGATGACGTTAAGTACAAACAAGCAGCATTAGATTCATGGTCTTTCATTCAGAAATATATCGTTGACCACGAGCATGGTGAATGGATTTGGAGTGTCACGCGTGAAGGTGTTCCTAACTTAGAACATTCCAAAGTCAGCCCTTGGAAATGCCCTTATCATAATGGAAGAGCTTGTATGGAAATGCTGGAGCGGTTGTAGGCCAATACACAACGCCCATAAGCATATCAATTCGCTCACTAATAGAAATATTCGCATGATTGTATGCCAGCCTAGCTGTCGATTTTGATTTGTTCATCGTCAACACAGCAATAATTGCAAAAAGTACAACTAATTCTAGCTATATTAATCTTTTGCCTTTTTTAATTGCACAAACTACATCTAAATATAGCATTTTTAGCATTTTGCATGATTTCATCAAAACTAACTGTACTATTTACAACTACTTTTCCTATGCTTACATTTCTTCTGGAATAGATGTATTTTTTACAACTATTAGGTTATACCGTACGCGCCACGATGCCACCACGGAGTAAATAGTAATAGTATGGTGTTTTGGTTTGTTATTGTAGTATGCATATATTGGCTACTCATGTTAATTTCTTATTTTCTCGAATTATATGACCGTAATTTGCAACCGTAGTATCAATTTGGATAATCTCAGGAGGATTATAATTTATGAATTCATTATTTAATGCTCGTAAACAACAGCTTACAGAACGCTATGAGGTGTTAATTAGTCGCAAGAATGAAAAGGTTCCTTATGGTAATGGCATTTATGATCGATATCAATATCCTGTTCTTACGGCTGATCATTCACCACTAATCTGGAAATATGATTTCAACCCAGCGACTAATCCATATTTCATGGAGCGCCTCGGAATTAATGGGGTATTTAATGCCGGTGCTATTCATCTGAATGGTAAATTCTATCTAATCGCACGTGTGGAGGGTCTAGACCGCAAATCATTCTTCGCTGTAGCTGAGAGTGACAATGGCGTAGATGGCTTCCGTTTCTGGGATCATCCCGTTGTATTGCCCGAGACCGAAGTTCCCGATGTGAATGTCTATGATATGCGTCTTGTACAGCATGAAGATGGCTGGATTTATGGGTTGTTCTGCACAGAACGTAAAGATCCAGATGCACCTAGAGGTGATCTATCCAGCGCCGTTGCTCAATGTGGTATTGCCCGTACGAAGGATCTTATCACTTGGGAACGTCTAGCAGATCTCAAGACAGCTTCTGCCCAACAACGGAATGTCGTATTACACCCAGAATTTGTTGATGGTAAATACGCTTTCTATACACGTCCACAAGACGGGTTCATCGATACAGGATCAGGTGGCGGTATTGGCTTCGGAGTGTCTGATTCCATCGAAAATGCTGTGATTGACGAAGAAATCATTATCGACGAAAGATATTATCATACCATCAAAGAAGTGAAGAATGGTCAAGGACCTGCACCAATCAAGACAGATAAGGGCTGGTTGCATATTGCTCATGGTGTTAGAAATACCGCGGCTGGTCTGCGTTATGTACTTTATGTTTTCTTATCTGATCTTAAGAATCCTCAAGTCGTTACGCATCGTCCCGGAGGACATTTCATTGCTCCTGATGGGGAAGAACGTGTTGGTGATGTATCCAACGTGGTGTTCTCGAACGGTGTAATCGCACTCGATAATGGCGAAGTATACATTTACTACGCTTCCTCGGATACGAGACTTCATGTGGCTACAACTACAGTAGACCAATTACTTGATTACGCGATGAACACACCAGAAGATCCTTTCCGTTCTTACGCTTGTGTACAGCAACGGATTGAGTTAGTGGATCGCAATCTAAATCTATAGATAGATTAGAAATACTATCCGAAGGCAGATTGCTCTGATGAGCAGTCTGTCTTTTTGACATATATCATCTATTGAAATCAATATTTGGAAGGAATATGGATATTAAAAGCGAATGTATACTATTCGTCTATCCATGCGGTTCATCAGCATGCGCAATATTCAGAAGTTCGAGGAGTGATCTATTGCCATTTACATTTGCACATCCACTGTATATCGTTCCACTCAAATTGATTAAACCACGATATATTAATTTAGCCGGACTTATTCTCGGAAGTATGTCACCCGACTTTGAGTATTTCATTGCATTGGAACCCTACCAGACTATTGGCCATACACATCTGGGATTACTACTACAAGCCCTTCCATTAAGTGTAATCTTTATATTGCTAATAAGTGGAGTTATGAAGACTCTAGTATCCCATTTGCCCTCTACCTTTAATATCGATATAAGATTATACACATTTCTTAAATTTTTTGACTATCGAGATCCCCTCAATTGGCTAAAATTTCTTATCTCTGTTGTGATCGGATTCTACAGTCATCTATTCGTAGATGCATTTACTCATCTCTCAGGATATTTTGTCATGAGATACCCCTTTTTTCAGAATAGCTATTTCAATCTTCCAATGTACAAAATACTGCAATATTCACTCTCCATCATCGGTATGCTGGTGCAATTGTTATTGATCTTATTGCTTGTCATCAATACTCCCTACTCCATAAGTTCATTTAGAAGAGTACCTTCGAAAAGAAAAATCTTATATTGGTCCAGTGTATGTATTATCACAATAAGCGTCATGATTGCAAAGCTAGCCTTAACTACAAGCCCAAATATATTAGGGATCATCATCGTCTCTTCGATATCAGGGTTAATACTTGGAATACTCATTGCAAGTATACTATTTCGAGAACGTATTAAGGGAATTACATTCTAATCAAGAGGAGTGACAACTATGGAGTACGATATAGGAAGCATTCAATGGATCGCCAAACAGCTCTGTTCCAATTCCTTGGAGACGGAGCTGTTTCTTTATAGATGGAGATGATAATCCCTATTGTACTCTAGCAGCAGTTGTGGAGTCACGGAATACGATATCCCCTGATAATAGAATCTTCTCCATAGGCTCGTTGACCTTGGCTAATCGTTCAAGCAACTTCTCTACGGCACGACGCCCCATAGCTTCTTTAGGAACATGCACGGTAGTTAGCGTGGGAAGTGGTATATCACTGTAGCCGACATCAATATTATCGAATCCAGTAACCGAGACCTCCCCTGGAACATCAATACCGAGTTCAATCAAGGACTTCATGGTGGTTCGAGCTATGAAATCATTTGCACAGACAAGAACCGTTGGCATCGTTCTACTCTTCTTCAAGTTAATCAACCAGGACCGTATCTCACCTGCAAATTCATTATTCTCAACCCCCACCAGATTCTCCATGGCTTCTCCAATTGCTTGTAGCTCCAGTCCTCTCTCCTCTATCGCGGAGCGGAAACCAATAAAGCGATCTCTAAAGCTTCTCGAGAATCGGTTATTACCAATGAACTGTAGCTGTTGATGCCCTGTTTCCATTAAGTGGTTCGCTAGACGAGCCATAGCATCTACATTGTTTACAAATATCGTATCTGACGGTATCAAGGGGTCCTCATGGTCTACCAGAACAATAGGAAGTCCAATTCGATGGATCTCTAGTAATAGAGGCGTAGAAATCTGCCCTACACCAATCAGACCTAGAATTCCATTAGGATTTAATATATCTAGAAAGCTGTCCACACTCTGCTCTGAAATGATGACCATTCCAAGTCCTTCCTCTTCCAATTGCATTGAGATTCCTTCCATAATCCGTCCCCAATAAAGTGACTCCCGCGTCTGAGAGCGAATATTCGGCATGAGCACAATAACAGATTGTTTACCATTCGCGTAGGCTATCTTACGATCTGGTTTCTTAACATAGGCATTCTTCTGAGAGAAGTAGCCAAGCTGTGATGCCGCCTGAATTACTCTCTCTTTCGTATCTTCATTGACACCACCCTTACCAGATAACGCCTTTGAGACAACAAATTTAGACACACCTAAATGGTCAGCAATCTGTTGCATCGTGATTTTCTTAGCCATATTTCCAACCCACCTCAAATCATTATTAACTATTAGATTCGTAAAAATCCCCGTTTGTTATCATTAATTCATAACTTTATTATAACAATAAAGCTGCCCAGATCATATATCTTCATCTATATATTTACATCATATTGACAACATTTAATTAAATGTATACATTTGTATACATATCGATCTCGTATACAATTGTATACGTATAATACAACGAAAAGGATGGATACATATGCGTCGTCGTTCAACCTCACAAGGAACAAGTTCCGAGAAGCATTTAGACACCCCTTCTCACCATAAAGGTAAAAGAAGAGAAGTCAATAATCTCGATCGTGCGGAAAATGATGGAGGTCGTCATTCCAAAAGGAACAGCCGCAA
Organism: Paenibacillus crassostreae; assembly: GCF_001857945.1. Classification (NCBI taxonomy): domain Bacteria; kingdom Bacillati; phylum Bacillota; class Bacilli; order Caryophanales; family Paenibacillaceae; genus Paenibacillus; species Paenibacillus crassostreae. The sequence continues at coordinate 2,935,293 of NZ_CP017770.1, read as the reverse complement.
CTCGCACCAAAATATTCCAGAATATGCATTAGATAAACGACATGTAGATCTTGGTGACAAGCACATCCACAGTGCAAAGACCTTTCGTCGAGGGCGCATTATTGTCTTTCTGAAACAGTTACAGGTGAAGCGTTCTACCTTAATGCAACAGCTGCAACAGCCAGAATTCAAATCGATTGAACAAGTCATTAGTGGTGAATTGAAAGCAGTCGATGAGATCATTCAACAATACACACACTTATTTGAATTGCGTGCAGCTGAATCTGGTGACGATGACCCGACACACCCACGAGGTGATTTGTAATGTGGAGATTAAAATCATATCTAAAACCATATTGGGTATCTAGTCTACTAGCCCCTCTATTTATGGTGCTTGAGGTATGGATGGATTTATTACAACCGATGTTGATGGCAAGCATCATTAATGATGGCATTGTCAATCGGGATCTCACTCATATCCAGCATACTGGACTCATCATGATTGGTGTTGCCTTAATTGGAGTCATCGGTGGTATTGGCTGTTCCATATTCTCAAGTATTGCTTCTCAGAACTTCGGAAGAGATCTACGAAACAACTTATTCGAGAAAGTGCAGACCTTCTCCTTCCGCAACCTTGATCAACTGGAGACAGGTTCGCTTATTACTCGACTAACCAATGATGTCATGCAAATGCAGACTTTTGTACAAATGATCATGCGAGCCTTCATCCGCTCTCCACTTCTATTTGTTGGTAGCTTCATTATGGCTTTTTCGATTAGCCCTAGATTAACACTCATTCTTGCTGTTGCCACTCCACTTCTATTCATCGTATTAGTTATTCTCATTCGAAAATCCTTCCCTCTGTTCACCAAAGTTCAGTCTAAGCTCGATGGCGTGAACAGTGTGCTTCAGGAGAACCTATCTGGTATTCGTGTCGTAAAGGCTTTCGTTAGAGCAAATTATGAAGGCAAACGCTTTGGTACAGCAAATGAAGAATATACTGGGGTTGCTATTAAAGCCGCCCGTTTAATGGCTATCAATATGCCTATGATGACCCTTATTCTAAATGTAAGCGTGGTTGCTGTATTGTGGTATGGCGGAGGACTAACCCAAGGTGGTTCTCTTTCTACTGGGGATTTAATCGCCTTTATCAACTATGTAACTCAGTTACTGTTCTCTATGCTAATGATTAGCAGTCTGCTCCCCTTCGTCTCCCGTGCAAAGGTATCTGCGGCACGTATCAACGAGGTGCTAGATACCCTAACTGAGATTACTGATCCTATTCAAGGGGATAGCAACAAGAAAGAAGCTCTCATTACGAATGGATATATTCAGTTCAAGAATGTATCTTTTGCCTACGACAGAGCTCAAGCAGAACTTGTCCTTCACAACATATCATTTCATGCTGAATCCGGTCAGACGTTAGCTATTCTCGGTGCTACTGGCTCGGGGAAATCTTCACTGATCAGTCTGATCCCTCGACTATACGATACGACGAGCGGCAGTATACTTATCGATGGAATCAATATTAAAGATATTTCCTTGGATTATTTGAGATCACATATTGGTATGGTTATGCAACAATCCATTCTGTTCACCGGTACGATCAGAGATAACATTAGCTATGGCAAATCAGATGCTAATCAAGAGGAGATTGAGGCCGCTGCGATAGCAGCTGAAGCGCATGACTTCATCCAACAGATGCCAGATGGATATGATACGATACTCGGCCAACAAGGCGTCAACTTATCAGGGGGTCAGAAGCAGCGGATATCCATAGCCAGAGCATTACTCCTTCGGCCTGTTATTCTAATTCTAGACGATAGCACTAGCGCGGTAGATTTAGGAACGGAATCTCGGATACAGAAATCGCTCAGAGAATTGATGAACAATACAACGAATATCATCATTGCTCAGCGAATCTCATCCGTCATTGATGCTGATCACATCATTATTCTTGATGATAACGGTACGATTGCTGGCGAAGGTACACATGATGAACTTCTTCAGAACAGCTCAATATATCAAGATATTTATCGATCACAATGGAAGGAGGAAGATACCCATGTCCCAGTCAACTAATCGAGACTCTACTCCAACATTTAAACCAATGGCAGGAGGCATAGGGATGCCTGGAAAAGGCCCAGGACTAGGAACAACTCCAAAGGTGCGTCCCAAAAATACGCTCGCCACGATAAAAAAACTATGGACCTATCTGAAACGTCAACGTGTAGGATTGATCCTTGTCTATATTTCCACTTTTCTAAGTGCAGTCATCTCTCTCGTTGGCCCTTACCTAATCGGTAAAGCCATCGATGATTACATCATTCCTAAGGATCATAATGGTCTGATATGGCTATGCTTGCTGATGCTAGGTATCTACGTTCTTGGAAGCGCCGTATCCTGGGTACAATCTTATGTCATGAGTGGCGTATCCCAGCGGACTGTGCTTGATCTTAGACATGATCTTTTCGAGAAATACCAACAGTTACCCTTAAAGTTCTTCGACACTCATAGTACTGGCGAACTCATGAGCCGAACTACGAATGATATTGAGAATGTATCCAATTCATTGAATCAGAGTGTCATCCAACTGCTGACAAGCATGATCACCCTCTCGGGTTCACTTGTCATTATGTTAAGCCTGAATCTGCCACTAACCTTAGTTAGTCTAGTCACTATCCCTCTTGTCGTGTTCGCAACCCGTAAGATCGCCACCTTGACGCGACGATATTTCAAAGGTCAGCAGAGACATCTTGGAGAACTGAACGGATTCATTGAAGAGACGATCCAAGGACAAAAAGTCGTTAAGTTATATCGTCGCGAATCGATGGAGATCAAGCGATTCAAAGGCATTAATCAACAATTAAATACGATGGGTATCAAAGCACAGATTGTCTCTGGTCTTGTTGGTCCTGTGATGAATGCTGTGAACAACCTCAACTTCGCCCTCATCGCTGCGATTGGTGGTTGGATGGTCTTCAAAGATTTAACAACAGTTGGCGTGATCGTTAGTTTCCTTAATTATTCTAAGCAATTCGGACGCCCGATTACTGAACTTGCCAATCAATATAATCTTATTCAATCTGCTGTTGCTGGAGCTGAACGCGTGTTTGAGATTATGGAGTTGAAGTCGGAATATACAGAAGATGATGAAGTCATCGTTTCTAACGATTTGCAAGGCCATGTTACGTTCGATAACGTATCCTTTAATTACAGACCGGATTCACCTATCCTGCAACAGGTTTCTTTTGTAGCTAAGCCTGGTGAGAAAATCGCGCTTGTCGGACCTACAGGTGCTGGCAAAACAACAATCGTCAATCTACTGACCCGCTTCTATGATATTGATGAAGGTCAAATTTCTATCGATGGTATAGATATTCGTCAAATGGATAAAAATAGCCTTCGCATGAATTTAGGAATGGTTCTGCAAGATGCCTATGTATTCTCAGGCAGCATTCGTGAGAATATCCGCTTCGGTCGTCTAGATGCTACCGATGAAGAGGTTCAAGCAGCAGCACAGCTCGCTAATGCAGATGGCTTTATCTCAAGACTTCCTCATGGCTATGATATGCTATTACAAGCAGGGGGTAGCAATCTCAGTCATGGACAGCGACAACTCCTAACCATTGCTAGAGCAATTCTAGCCAATCCATCGGTGCTCATTCTTGATGAAGCAACCAGTAGCGTCGACACCCGGACAGAGATGCATATCCAAGAGGCTATGAAGAATCTAATGCAGGGTCGAACCAGCTTCGTCATTGCTCATCGCTTAAGCACCATTCAAGATGCGGATCAGATATTGGTCATGCATGGAGGTCGAATCATTGAACGAGGTAATCATGAGCAACTTTTGATTGCCAAAGGGTTCTATTATGAACTTTATTCGGGTCAGTTCAAACGAGTTATTTAGAGAGTGAACCTTATGCTTTCATATATTTTAAAAGAGTGTCTGTATTTCATGGTTAGTCCCATAAAGTACAAACACTCTTTTTGTTCAGAGCACATATCGACTCACAAATGACGTTAACTTGCTTCCATAACCCTCTTTATCTGCAAAGAAGGCATTTCCATGTTGTGCATGGGGTACAGATAATAGTTCCTTCTCACTGCCTGCAGCCTCATATAAGCGGTGTACCATATCATAGGGTACGAACCTGTCCTCATTGCCATGAATGAATAGGATTGGAAGTTTAGTCCGACTTACTTGCTCTAATGCGGAAGCTTCACCGAAGAAATACCCCGCCCGTAATCGGCATACTAAGCTTGTTAATGGAATCAACGGGAAAGCAGGAAGCTTATACATCTCTTTTAATTGATACGTTAGGATATCTTTAACCGAAGTATAGGCACAATCAGATACAATACACTTCACTTGTTCTGGTAATGGTTCACCACTAGTCATAAGCACTGTAGCGCCACCCATTGAGATTCCGTGAAGGATAATTTGTGAACCTTCTCCATGGCTTGCGATCACATAATCAATCCATTTCAGGTAGTCCTTACGATCATGCCAACCGAATCCGATGTAATGTCCTTCGCTTTGACCATGTCCTCGATCGTCTGGCATCAGCACATGATAACCTAATTCCTGATACAATTTAGCGAAGTTCGACATGTCTCTACCCTGACCTGAATATCCGTGGGCTAGAATAACTACTTTATTGCTATCCTCAGGGGATGGTATATAATGGCCAGCTAATTGCAAACCATCATCTGATTTAATTTGTATTGTTCTTATAGGTTGTTCTTGTAACCAATCCGTAGCTGATTCCCATGGCTGAGATGTCTTGAGCAAATTAGGATCGACGTTCATGAAATCCTTTTTACTACGGTATATGCTGACATTGTATAAGTATACGCTGGCGGCGATAAGAACTAAGGCAAGCATAACAATGACAACCATCATGATGAGAATTGCAGTCTTCATTTGTCTATTCTCTCCTCTTTTTAAGCATGGATCATTATCAAGTATAAACGCCTTCGGCGTCCTTATAAGGACGGTAAGTGTTTAAGCGAGAAATATAAGATATAAAGTATAGCGTAAAACTTATACTTTATATCTTATATTTTAAAATACTACAATCACCAACTCCATAACAAGCATAACACATGTGAATGATCATTTTGGATATCATGTCCATTCTACAGCTCCTTCATTCCATAATGAAATGGATTTGCCAATTCACCCTAAAATTATGATATATTGCTCTTGTAGGATTGATAATGATAGAGGAGGACGACGTGCAGATGGAATTCAGAATCGAGAAAGATACAATTGGGGAAATAAAAGTACCTGCGGACAAGTTATGGGCTGCTCAAACCCAACGCAGCTTTGAGAATTTCCAGATTGGTACTGAAAAAATGCCTTTAGATCTGATTCGGGTATTTGCTATTTTGAAGAAAAGCGCCGCTATCGCTAATGGTAAACTTGGCAAAATGGACTCCGTTAAAGTGAATGCCATCGTTGAAGCCGCTGATGAAATTATCGCAGGCCAACTCGATGAACACTTTCCGCTCGCCGTCTGGCAAACAGGTAGTGGAACTCAGTCTAACATGAATGTCAACGAAGTTATTGCGAACCGTGCCAATCAACTTCTCGCACTCAAAGATAGTCCACTTCGCATTCACCCCAATGATGATGTTAACAAATCACAAAGTTCCAATGATACATTCCCAACAGCTATGCATATGGCTGCCCTCATTGCGGTAGAAGATCAATTACTACCTGCGATTGCTCAATTAAAAGAAACATTCCTGCTCAAGAGTGAACAATTCCAAGATATTATTAAGATAGGCAGAACTCATCTGCAGGACGCCACACCTATGACCTTAGGTCAAGAAGTAAGTGGCTGGTATCGCATGCTCGATAAGACGGAAAGTATGATTAGAAGTAGTGTCGAATATGTCCGTGAACTAGCTATTGGTGGAACAGCAGTAGGTACCGGTATTAATGCCCATCCTAAGTTCGGGGATATGGTCGCAGAGGAAATCAGCAACCTAACCGGCAAAACGTTCACCTCTGCCTCTAATAAGTTCCATTCTCTTACGAGCCATGATGAACTCGTCTATGTTCATGGTGCATTGAAAGCGCTCGCTACAGACCTCATGAAGATTGCCAACGATGTGAGATGGTTAGCAAGTGGTCCACGATGCGGCATTGGAGAACTGATTATACCAGCGAATGAACCTGGAAGTTCCATCATGCCAGGTAAAGTCAATCCAACTCAAAGTGAAGCCCTAACAATGGTTGTCTGCCAAGTGATGGGGAATGATGCAGCGATTGGATTTGCAGCAAGCCAAGGTAATTTCGAATTGAATGTATTCAAGCCTGTCATTATCTATAATTTCCTTCAATCGGCAGGACTTTTGGCAGATGCCATAAGATCATTTAATGATAATTGTGCCATTGGGATCGAACCCAATTACGCCGTTATCCAACGTAACTTAGAACAATCCTTGATGCTTGTGACTGCGCTAAATCCGCATATCGGATATGAGAATGCAGCGGCTGTAGCTAAGCTAGCCCATAAAGAAGGTCTAACGCTCAAAGAAGCAGCGCTACGGAGCAATCTATTAACAGAAGCCCAGTTCGATGAGATTGTGCGACCAGAACAAATGATTCATCCGAAGGCAGATTAGGTTAAGTTCTTTTTGAAAAAAAGACCGCCCAGTTTCATTGGTCAAGCCCCCATTGATAGTCATGATTATCAATTGGAAGGGCATACCATATACTGGGCGGTCTTTCATTTAACGGCAGATCTAAATATTCTACCGTTAGTTCCATCTAATCTATCTTCAGATCCTCATACTCTACGTACTCTACCTCTACCGCCCCCTCCTCTGTCCATTAGTTGCATAAAGCACATCTATTCGGGAGGGTTTGAGAGTAAGTGGAAAATTAGTTGTATAACATACATCTAAAATGAGGGGTCGATAGCAAATTGGTGATTTCCTCGGATTTAATTGTACTCTATGCAACTAATATTAGTATTGTATGGAATGCACTACTTTTAATTGTACTATTTACAACTACTGGCGATGCCACGGCATTTACGCTTGCCTGATAATTCTTCTATTGGTAATGCCACGCCACCGCGCAGCGCTAATCTGATGCTTTCAAGAAACTCTCCGGCCGATCTAAATGATAGAGATTACGGTAGCGTGGATAGTTCTCCATGAGCTCAACATGTGAACCTCTCATCTCAATCTTTCCATTCTCCATAAAGATGATCTCATCCATTCGCTCTGCACCGACGAGATGATGCGTCACCCACACAAGGGATTTCCCTCTAAGCGTCTCAAAGATCGTAGCGAGCAGCTCATTCTCTGTCCGCGGATCAAGTCCCACTGTAGGTTCATCTAGTATGACAACAGGTGTATCTTGCAATAGGACACGCGCTAATGCGATCCGTTGCCGTTCTCCTCCAGAGAAACGTTGCCCTGTCTCATGCATAGCCGTTTTGTAGCCCTCCGGAAGTGATTCAATGAGACGATCCATCTTCACTTTACGAGCTACTTCAGCTATCTCCTCATCCGTTGCATCTAATTTACCCATGCGGATATTATTCGTTACCGTTGTATCAAATAGATGTGGACTTTGATTTAATACGGAAATGATGCTAGGGATATGTTCATCATATAGATGGGCATCCATCCCATGAATTGTTGCACTACCCTTTTCAGGAACAACAGCGCCTTGAATCAATTTCAATAGCGTAGATTTACCTGCACCACTTCGCCCAATAATAGCGATTTTCTTCCCTTGAGGAATATCTAATGTAATGTCTTGGAAAGACCATACTCCTAAGTCATCATATCGATATGAAGCATGATCTATCTTAAGATGTGCGTCACTTCTAGCCCTATTCAAGACCTCTTCACTAATCTTCTCGATCCGCGAGGAATCTGTCCCTTTCATCTCTTTTCCCGCATCCTCAATCTCAGCCAAACGGACAAAAGAACCTTGATAACGTGGAACTTTCTCGATAGCTTCAGAAATCGGAAGAAATGCATCCATCAGTGGAAAGATTACAAGTACAAATGCTGCGATCATCGTCGAGGCAATCAATCCATCAGCGTACTGTTGACCTGACCAATATAAAACACCTACTACTGCGATCCCCGACGTTGTTTGGCCGATCAGATTTCTCCATCTCGCCCATGTACTTAACTTACGATCAATTTGCGCTACTTCTACTTCATTGTTCTCATAGAGTTCAACGAATTGAGCTGGTCTACCACTAATGACCCAATCACTCATGCCTATTACAGCGTCTGTTAGAGTCTGATACAATCGACCACGCTTATGCTGTGACTGCTGATTCTTCTTCTTCGTGAGCCACAGTGAGATCCATGGCAGAACAAGGATGAGAATAAGGAGATATAACGCCATATATAGAGCAAATTGCAAATCGAATTGCCCTAATGCCGTAATGGATATAGCGTATAGCAGTAATGCTACTAAGCTTGGGAAAATCGTACGTAGGTACACATCCTGTAATTTCTCGATGTCCTCTGCAAGAACTCCAAGGATATCCCCTGTACGGAATCTTGATGAAATAAATAGCGCTTGCGGTTCGAGAATACGATATAACTGTACGCGCATTTTTGATAGAATTCTCAGAATCGTATCATGTCCAACGAGACGTTCCACATAGTGAACAACTGATCTACTCGTACCAAAAGTTCTTACAATAACGATCTGCACGTACACCATCAAGATATTCTCAGGCCGAAGTGCAGACTTAGAAATCAGATACCCAGAGGAGAACATTAAACTACTTGCTGTTAGTAACGTTAGCGCACCCAAAACTACAATAATGACGAAGCGCCAGAAATATTGTGTGATATAAGGCCGTAGCCATTGTTCGCCTTTCATAGCACACCCTCCAGCTGTGAAGTAATTAACGCATAATAAACACCCTTACAAGCGATTAACTCCTCATGGGTTCCAATTTCTGCTACTCTACCTTGATCCATCACGATAATCTGATCCATGTCTGGCATCCAGTGTAGACGGTGTGTAGCCAGGAATACCAACTTCTCCTTAAAAAGAGAAAGCATCGTCTCCTTCAACTCATATTCCGTCTCGATATCCAAATGAGCTGTTGGTTCATCTAACAGAATCACCGGTCGATCACTTAGGAATGCACGTGCGAGCGCTACCCGCTGAGCTTGGCCACCACTCAAGACACGACCACCACTACCAATGACCTCGTCAACGCCTGCTGGTAGACTCTCCACAAGCTCAGATAGACCCGCATTCTTAACTGCTTCCTCAACCTCTGCCTGACTTGCATCAGGCGTATAGAAGCGCACATTATCAGCAAGACTACTGCTAAATAAATAGGGACTCTGGGGGATATATGTCATTTGATTCTGCCATGCCACATCTGTTAATGCCGAAAGCGCTTGTCCGTTCAACTCTACGGTGCCTGAAGAGGGTCGTAGAAATCCACTTAGCACATCAATTAGCGTTGATTTCCCAGCTCCACTTTCGCCAATAATACCAATCTTCTTCATTCCTTGAATGTGTAGGGTTGCATCATGCAGGGAATAAGGACCCTCTGCTTCATGCTGTACCTGTACATGTGATAATGACAGTTGGCTATCGGTATTCCAAGAATAAGAGAACCCTTCAGGAAGAGACAATTCCTCCTTCTCAATTGGCATATCGATTACAGCTTGGATTGCCTCTCCTGCTTCCTTCCCATTCAAAGTAGCATGATAATCTGATCCTACCATCCGTACGGGTAGGAAATACTCTGGTGCTAGAATGAGGATCGTTAGAGCTGTGACCAACATCATTTCACCGTTGATTAAGCGCAGACCTAGACTAACAGCAACCGAAGCTACAGACAACATCGTGAAGAAGTCCAATGCGAACGAAGATAAGAAGGCAACACGCAACGTTTTCATTGTAGCTTTTCTATACCTATCACTAACTTTGCCTATCGAACCTTCATGTGACTTGCTTCGACCTAAATACTTCAGGGTCTCTAGCCCACGTAATGAGTCAACGAAATGATTCGCTAAATTCCGGTAAGATTCCATTTGACCATCTACTTGCTTACGCGAAGAAAGTCCGATTAGAATCATGAATGCAATTAGAATCGGCATCGTAACTAAGAGAATAACTCCGGACGTCATATCTTGCGTGAATATATATATAAGAAGGACTACTGGAACTATCGCAGTTGCTACCGTACGCGGTATGATCAATTCTAAATAGAGCTTAAATTTTGATATTCCATCCAAAACAAGCGTAACCAGCTTCCCTGTTCCCTCTGTCTTAGCGAACCGAGGTCCAAGTTGAAATAGCTTGTCTATTAATTGTTTGCGCAATAACGCACCGGTATGCTCTGCATAGCGGTACGTTATTTTTTGTTGCAAGAAATTTATGACATGGCGAACCAGAAATGCCATCAGAAACATGAAGATTCCATCATGCTGATTCTGCAGGGCTTCCCCAGCAAAAAGTGCGGAGACAACTTCCGACAACCCTCTGGCCATCCACAATATGGATATACTTTGCACTAAGGTCAGTAGTGCCACCATCAATAGAACGGGTTTGATTCCTTTGAAACCTAATAAGTCGCGACCCATCAGTATTCCAAATGATCTTTCGCATTAACTCTTTTATTGAATACGAAGTAGCTCCATATTTGGTACCCTAGAACAAATGGAAGCAAGGTTAGCGCAACGATGGACATGACCTTTAATGAATATTGTCCCGATGCAGCGTTCGTAATCGTTAAACTAAAGGTGTCACTGATCGAACTGACCATAACCCGTGGGAATAACCCAATAAATATGGATGCAAAGGATACGATAATTACGGCTCCTGTCATACCGAAAGCCCAACCATCTTTTTTGCGTGAAATAAAGTATGCGGCTAAGAAGTAGACAATCACGCCTACAACAGCAGTTACACTAAGAATAGTGCCACGAACTTCGAATACATCCGTCACAAAATACGTCATCACAGCAAAACCTACTAATAGAACAGCTAGAGGAATCAATAGCTTCTTAGCCATCATACGTGCTCGATCCTGCAAATCTCCCATAACTCTTAAGGTAGTAAACATAAGTCCATGCACTAAGCAAAGAACAACTACAGTGATACCTCCCAATAGCGTATATCCATTGACAATATCAGAGAAACTCGCATTCATATTCATATCTTCGCCAATAGGGACCCCTTGTATTAAACAAGCGAATACGACCCCGAATAGAAGCGGCGGAAGCAAACTACCTAAGAAAATAACAATATCCCAAGTTTTCTTCCAAGTCTCTGAGTGAACCTTTCCTCTGAATTCAAATGCAACACCACGACCAATCAAGGCTAATAGAACAAATACTAATGCAGTGTAGAATCCACTAAACAAAGTAGCATACCAATGAGGGAAGGCCGCGAACATCGCACCCCCTGCAGTAATCAACCATACTTCATTCGCATCCCAGAAGGGGCCAATCGAATTAATTAATACGCGACGCTCAGAATCATTCTTCGCTAGAAGCTTTGTTGACATACCTACGCCAAAGTCGAAGCCTTCCAAGAAGAAGAAACCAATGAATAGTACGGCTATCAACAAGAACCATAACTCATTAAGAGACATAATTACCCTCCTTATCAAATGGGTCGTGAGATTCTTCCTTATGAGTATCGGAATCATGCGGTCCCTTCTTAATCACACGTAAAAATAGGTAAACTAAGATGATAGCTAATATTAAATATGCAAGTGAGAATGAAATTAATGAGAACAAAATTTGCCCTGCAGATACATTAGGTGAAACACTATCCTCTGTCTTAAACAGTCCAAAGACCGTCCATGGTTGACGACCGATCTCTGTCATGATCCATCCCGCCCAGTTCGCAATAAATGGTAATGAAATTGCCCATACCATGATATGCAAGAACCACTTATTGACTTGATCTAGCTTTTTACGAGCTACGAGGTAGACACCGTACATACTTAGAAGAATAAGAATAGATCCGCTCCCTACCATAATCCGAAAGCTCCAGAAAGTCGTCTTTACAGGTGGAATATAATCCCCAGGGCCATATTCCTCTACGTATTGTTCTTGTAACTGGTTCATGCCTTCCAATGAACCCGAGAACTTGCTATACGATAAGAAACTTAGCAAATATGGGATCTGAAAAGTTGAACCGTTCTCTTTATTATCCGTATCTATAGTCGCAAATACCGTCCAAGGCGCTGGATCGGAACTTGTATCCCATAGCGCTTCTGAGGCCGCCATCTTCATCGGTTGAGTCTCAACCAGATACTGAGCTTGACTATGTCCTACAAGCGCGACACCAATTGAAGAAACCATTCCTACTATTATCGCTATAATAAAGGACTTCTTGAAAAATTCATAATCTTTACGTTTTAACATCTTATAGGCACTGACACCTACAACAAAGAAAGCACCTGTCATAAATGCAGCTAGTACCGTATGTGGGAACTCCAGTAATAGTTGCTTGTTCGTGATCAAAGCAAAGAAATCATTCATCTCGGCTCGACCATTATTAATCTCATAACCAACCGGTACTTGCATAAAGGCATTCGCAACGATGATCCAAAATGCAGACATCAGCGTACCAAAAAATACTAACCATATGCTCATTAAGTGAAGCTTTTTAGATAGGCGATCCCATCCAAAGATCCATAGACCCAGGAACGTAGACTCTAAGAAGAACGCAAGCAAAGCTTCGACCGCTAGCGGCGCTCCGAATACATCTCCTACAAATCTAGAGTAGTCAGACCAGTTCATCCCGAACTGAAACTCTTGTAATATACCTGTTACCACACCCACTGCAAAGTTGATGAGAAACAGATGGGCCCAGAATTTAGCCATCTTCTTGTATTCTTCTTTTCCTTTAATAACATACATTGTTTCCATAATGGCGATCAATAATGCTAATCCAATAGATAATGGTACAAAAATAAAGTGAAACAGTGTGGTCGACGCAAATTGAATGCGTGAAAGCATAACCGGATCCATGATTTCCAATCCCTCTTCCTATAGTTAAGTTATCAAAATACATCATCAGCAAATTTATTTAATGACATTTATCACATTCATACATTGTGCCAGACACTTCAAAAAGCACATGTGATATTTATCACACTTTGAGACGAAAATGAACTCGATTGTGAAGTTTGTCACACAATATTAAAAAATAAACTCTTTTTTTCTCGGGATAAGTGATAATAACCACAGATTAAATATTTAAAAGCTAATATAATTACTTCCACTATATTCATATTGAATATTAATTTTAAATTACACAATATTGGAGGACATTAGAATGGGATTGGCTAAAAGGGTCACATTAACCTTAATTACCCTACTCATCATCGTAGGTGCATCAATTAGCATCTTTGCCTATCAGATTACATACAGACAAGTAGATGAGGCATTAGGTATAGAAACCGTGGGATGTGCCAACATCACTTCAGGCCTTGTTGATCCCGAAGATATCATAGCACTTGCCCAAGGTGACGCTACCTTGCTTAGCGAAGTAGAATCAAACATAGATTGGATCGTACATAAGAAGGATCTTTTTAAGGAAGCTTACATCCTATCTCTTGAAGGGAAAATTTTGGCTGTTGATACAAATTTAAAAAGTAGAGGCTATAAAGCAGGAGATGCCTTCTATTTCGATGAAGATGCTCGAGAAATGATCCTTAGTATGAAGCATTCAGCCTACTCAGAAGTATATACATATGATGATGTTCAACTAAAGACAGGTTACGGACCTATATATAAAAATAATGATCCCAATCAGGAGATTGTCGGCCTGTTAGCGATCAATGTTGACGCCCCGTTGATCCAACAACGTACAATCGATACGCTTAAATATCCATTCATTGTAGGTACTATTCTTTTCATTGCTGCTGCTCTGATTATTCATCTCATCATTCGGAGAATGATCAATCCACTAGCTCATCTGTCAGCCAACGTTCACCGAATTGCTAAGGGTGATCTAACCTTGAAACCATTAAAAATTAACAGTAAAGACGAGATCGGAAAGCTAGCAACAGATATTAATATAATGACTTCTAATCTTCAAAGTCTGATCCGTGAAGTTAACGATACCTCCATGCAAGTTGCCTCCTCATCGCAAGAACTATCCGCAAGTTCTAAACAATCTGGAGAAGCAGGACAACATACCACCATAATTATTGAGCAAATGGCTTCTGGCGCAGAAAAACAATTACAAAATCTAGAAGTGGGCTCTCAACAAATAGCTGAAATATCTAATTTTATTGCTGAGATATCTATAAGCACAGAACAAGCTCTTCACTCAGCTTCTGATAATTTGCATAAAGCACAAATAGGAAGAATAGCAATGAACGATACCGTGGCTCAGATGCTTCTCATGAATAAAGATATTCAGGAATTATCACAAACAATCCAAAGCCTCCAAGATCATTCTCAAGATATAAGAAATATGCTTCATGTGATGACTAGAATGGCCGAAGAAACTAGTCTACTAGCTCTTAACGCTGCGATTGAAGCAGCACGTGCAGGTGAAGAAGGGCGAGGATTTGCTGTTGTAGCTAGTTCAGTAAAGAAATTGTCGGAGAACTCTGCTCAATCTGCGAAAGAAATATCTGCAGTTGTAAATACAACCATGCACCTCATGGAAAATATTAGTGATAGTATGCTTAATACAGTCACACAAGTAACCGAAAGAACCAAACAAATCTCTGAAGTAGGATCCTCTTTCGAACAAATAGAATTTGCGGCTACTCACATTAGTGCGCAGAATGAATATGTTGCTACTGCAGTCCATCAGCTATCAGAAAGTGCAAATATCCTTGTAGATACAGCCAAAGTCCTCGTCGAAGTGGCCAATCAAACGTCGGATGGTGCACAAACTGTATCCGCTGCCTCTCAACAACAACTCTCTTCACTAGAAGAGATTGATTCTTCTGCTAGTATTCTTTCAGGAATGTCGGAGAAACTCCATTCTCTTATCGAACGATTCAAAGTATAATCATTCTTCTATAGAAAGAGGAACATAGCCGATTATCTCAAGCTATTGTTCCTCTGTTTGATAGTTTAATATATTTGAATTCTATGCTTCCCGCTCCACAAAATATTTATTCGTCATATACCAAGCTTCACCCTTGTCGGTGGGAACCTTACCCTTCTTCTTGTCCATAAATACAATCTCTTTACACTTTGAACAAAACCATTTCGTTGTGTAGTATTGCGAGTAAGTTGTATACGTTGTCCCACATTTGCAGTCTACTTTAAAGAATACTAGATTCTCCTCATAAGCTTGCGAAAGTTCATCATTCTTCTCTTGATCTCCTATGGAGATAGGTCTGATCACCTCCACATAGTTGGAGAATCGATTCTGTACCTTGAAATCTGCCACAAGCTCTGGATTAAGACCGAAGAACTCTTTACCGATTGTGGTAATGTATCTAGTATTTGATCGATAACTCTCGATCCATTCTTGAATTTGTTTATTGGATAAAGGAACGGTTCCTTTAATACCGCTATTCAGTGTATAGGTCATAATTGTTAAATTCTCGCTGTCTTCGTAATACATTATAGCCTGAACCTCCTAACTAATATCTATATAACTTTACTACTTCCCTCACATTTAATCAAAAGGGTGAATTAGGAAACTACTAGATCCCACATACCCAATAACCTGAATAAAGTTAACTAAAAATGAAGGTCATATTGCTTCACTTCTTTTATGTATTACCTATAATCGCTCTTGTAGTTTCATATATCCTTTATTATAGCTTTATATATCGACCCACTTTTCTTATAGATTTATAAGACTATTAATTCTATACATGTTATAAATATCCTTTTTATTCATATTGTTTACATTATAATGAATAGTCAAACCTAGTCCTAAATGGCTTGACTACTCATTATATACCATCCGATCCTATCCATTAAAATGTGACACTACGAATACTGCTGGAGAATTCCAATATATCGTTACTTCATTCGTTGAATAACTATCCTCATGATCTGCGAAACATTGTGCAGCGGGCAAGCCCTGCAAATGTTCTCTAACATAGTCATCATGCAGTCCACGATCCGGTCCACCTACAACCATACCAGGAACAGGCAGAATCACATGATCACCAACAGATGGACGATGATGTGGATTCATTACAGAACGATCTCCGAATCCTGTAACATAGCTAATATCTAACACATTTCGCCCCATGAGATAATGAAGATGATCTAACGCACATGACTCGTACTTAGCATCCTTCTGTACATGATATGCAATAAGTAGAAGCATCGCATTATTCATAACTAGCATATTACTTCCCCATATATAATCCTCCGTACGAAGTGAGATGGAATATCCATCCTGACTACACTGTTCAACAAGACGATCTGCCTCCTGTAGCCATTCTCCTTTCAACGCGTTATATACACTCTCCACCCCTTGTTGCTCACCATGTAAGAAGTATGCAATTGTACCATAGCCACCCATATCAGCCCAACCCAGATTCGTCTTAGAAAAAGGCTGCTGAGACAGGGTAATAAATACACGCTGATAAGACTCGTCACCCGTAGTGCGGAATAATTCTGCTGCCGCCCAATAGCGTTCGTCGAGATCCTGCTCATCACCATATTCACCAGTTGAAATTTCTGAAGGGTTCTTAAATCCAATTACATCTGGATTCTGTTCCAGCCATTTCCAAGCGGTTAATGATGCCTGTAAACAAGACTCGGCAAAACCTTTGTTAAATGGCATATAAATACGCGCAGCCATGGCCATCACTCCAGCAAAGCAACCTGTTGCAGCACTTGAAATCGGTGAGAAGTATAACTCTGCTACATCTTCCTCGGGCATAACATCTAATGCCGGAAAATGCGGTGTTGTCAATTTATGAAATGCACCACCTGTTGAAGCATCTTGCATTTTAAATAACCATTCCAATTCAACACGACACTCATGTAATACATCTGGCATGACACGATCACTTTCTGGTAGGGGTACCGGCTCACTAAAAGCATCGGGATACAGTTCATAAGCTAATAGTAAATCAGCTACTGCTTTTGCTCCTGGTCCTGTATATTTACCGTAATCACCAGCATCATGCCAACCCCCACTACTATCTAATAAGCAATTCGGTTGAGCATATACTTTCCCTTTCGATACGTGACAAGCCTTATGCTTCCAAGGCCCTGCGAATGATTCTTCTAACTCCACACCACATCGAAAATAATAGAACGCTTTCAATAGTCCTTTATGAAGTTGATGATATGACGTATCCGATATAATGAATGACCCTGATGGTTCTCTACCCTCTTGTTCGATATGATATTGACCCGGCATTCCTATATGTGTGAAATCTCCTGAGTAGACGTTAACACCACTGGCCTCATCTTTGATAGAGGTTGCTGCTTCTCCTTGAAAGACCACTTCCTTTGTTAGATCATTAACAACGCGAAAAGTTCCTCCTCTTCCTTTGAATAATGCTATCTTCTTATGGTTCGTCAAATATCCAATCTGATTAACGGTGATACTACGGACTACTTCCTTAGCCATTCAAGCACCTCCCTTTTCTTATTTTCGTTTAATATATCTTAGAAAGCACAAATTGTATATCCTTAAAGAAGCAAAAAAAATAAAGAGAGCACCTCAGTCTTATACATACAACTAAGGATCCCTCTTTCATCCATCCTAGAGCCGAACTATCCTCTCAGACGTCTATATCTCATGATTTTGCGATAGATCGATAGATCTGCCAATTGCTTAAAAATATAAGGGTCCGGACTGGTATTCACCTCAATGATCCATGGCTTCATAGATTGATCTAATCCTACATCAACACCAATCTGATGGATACTCTTCTGCTTCTGCCGTAACTTCTTCGCGATCATCACACCAAGTTGACTCATTTGTTCAATTTGGGCCTTCTGTGTTCGCGCTGAATGATAAGGTGCTAACAACTTTTCAATGGGTACGAGTTTACCACCACTATGATAATTCGTAACTATTTTCTCTGGATGTGCTACTCTTCCTATAATACCTGTTGTCTCCCATGTTCCCTTCGGACTTAATTGAACCATTACACGTATATCGAATCTACGTTTATTATATTTCAGTAAATGAATGCCCCTCTGGACCAAATAACTCTTCTTCTTCGTCAATTTCCGTAAGGATTGATAAAATGAGTCGTAATTCCGAAATGTCTTCTTGTTCACGTCAAGCTGGTATTGGAATGAAGCGTTTCGTTCCTTAATCAGCTCAGCACGAATAACCCCATTTCCATGAGTCCCGTGTTCCGGCTTAATATAGACCATACCGTAGGCTGCTAACATATCTGATAGATTTTTTTTAGTTAATCTAAGCGTCAACGGAATGAACCTACTAATCGCTTGGTTCCCTAATAACGCATTCGTCTTAATCCACTTGCTAGTTATTGTACCCATCCGCTTCCCCTTCCTGTGCTTATATCCGAAAGTCTATACATTCTATTCATCTACAACCTTATTTGTATAGGTTGATCATATGTACCGTTTTGATTTAATAATTCGTTCAATTAGGGATTTAAACCTTACCTATTATTACAACAATGAATACTCTAAGAGTACAAACAGGTTATTCTTGACCGATAGGGGGAAGACAGTGCATATCCTAATCGTAGCGCCGGAGCAGATCCCGGTTCCCGGTAGTGGTTCTGTAGAAATATGTATTCTTGCCATTGCTAGACAACTCGCTAGAAACCATCGAGTCACCATTATTAGTAAGCGTTCGCCCACTTTACCGAACCAGAGTCTGAATGGGAATATGGTGATCATCCGCGTTCCATCTGGGAGCACGAAGACATATATCTCTTCCGTGCTTCATTATATGAATGGGCGGAAATACGACGTAATCCAAGTCGATAACCGTCCTCACTATATGGCACGAATAAAGCAGGCATTCCCTCGCACCCCTGTCACCCTCTTCCTCCATTCCTTAACTTTTGTACCTAAAGATAGAGGTATTGCAAGCTGCTTAAAAAAGGCCGATCTGATTATCGCCAATAGTAGCTCTTTAAAGGAGAAGTTAGCGAAGCGTTTCCCTGACTCATCAAAGAAGATTAAGAAGGTGGAGCTAGGTGTGGATATATCCCGTTTCCGAGTAGCTTCTGAAATGGAGAAGGTTACCACTAGAAGAAAATATCTAGGGAGTCATCCATTTACCATCCTATTTGTCGGAAGAGTCATTCCAAGGAAAGGGGTTCCCATACTCATCGAAGCAGCCTCCCTTATACGTAGAAGTATCCCCGTCCATATCATTATTGCTGGAAGTGGTACTTCAGCCTATATGAAACGTCTTAAGCTACAGGCTTATAGAATGGGTGTACCCATTACTTTTATAGGAAAAAAACCACATAGCACCATTCATAAGATATACCGGTTAGCCGATTGTTTCGTCTGTCCATCACAGAAGCATGAAGCTTTTGGCCTAGTGAACGTTGAAGCCATGGCTTCTGGAATTCCTGTCATAGCCTCAAGAAATGGCGGTATTCAAGAAATCGTACAACACGGTCATAATGGCTACCTGGTTGATCAATACCACCATCCACAGCAATTTGCTAGTTATTTATTGAAGCTAGCCACAGACAAATCCCTCAGAGAACGGTTGGGTGCGAACGGTCGTAGCGATGTCCTACAACATTTTACATGGAGCCGAACGGCAGCAAAGTTAGCTTCTCTATACAGAAATCTGCAAGTATAAACGCCTTCGGCGTCCTTATAAGGACGGTAAGTGTTTAAGCGAGAAATATAAGATATAATGTATAGCGTAAAACTTATACTTTCTTATATTTTAATAAAAAACCGGCCACGCTATCCTTCATATAAGGACGGCATGGCCGGTTCTGCTTCAATCTAGATTAATAAACTAATATTCTTATTGAATAGCTGCACCGATCGAATTGATCATTTCAACCATAGATACTAGACCACCACCGGATAGATACCAGTAATTCGGATCTAGATAGACGATATGTCCTTCTTTAAATGCCTTGGTATTCTGTACCAATTCATTCTCCACAGTATCTTTTGCAGAAGCTGATTCCGCACCTTCTACAACGACACTACCTCTATCTACTACGAATAGGTAATCCGGATTCTTCTCTGCAATAAACTCGGAAGTTATCGTCTGTCCGTGAGTCGATGACTCGATATTCTCATCCACTGGTGTAAATCCTAGTACATCATGAATAATACCAAATCTTGAACCAGGCCCATAAGCACTAAGTTTGCCTTCATTGGCAAGCACAATCAATGAATTCTTGCCACTTGCTGTTGCTTTATCTTGAATCTCTTTGATTGCAGCATCAACATTTACTAATTCTTCATCAATTTCTGCTTGTTTATTAAACACTTGACCTAATGTATTCATATTCTCTTTGAAAGAGTCTACTAATCTTGTGTTGTCTACGCCTAAGAAAATTGTTGGAGCAATTTTATTCAACTCTTCATAAGCATCCTGCTGTCTTCCAGAAATAATGATTAGATCAGGGCTAAGTGCATTGATTGCTTCGAAATCTGGCTCTTTCAAACTTCCCACGTTGGTATATTTAGTATCTTCATATTTAGAAAGGTATGGAGGAATATTCGCTTGTGGTACACCTGTAACTTCAACAGCTAACTTATCAAGTGAATCTAGAATACCAAAGTCAAAGACAACAACCTTCTCTGGGTTTGTTGTAACGACAGTTTCGCCCAATTGATGCTTGATAGTGATTTCTTTACTCTCTGCTGCCACTTCTGGTGCTGCTGCATTCGTTGTATTTGTTGCTGTTTCCGTCTGATTCGTTGCAGTGTTAGCTTCTTTGTTATTATTAGAACCACATGCGGCTACCACTATAGCCAGCATGACAGTCATCATGATTACTAGCACACTCTTCTTCAATTGAATCACTCCTATATAATATAATTATGCTAGAATCAATTTCATAAATACAAACGATTATGAAAATGATTCACTATAAAATCATTGATGGGAATACCATACTGGCGCCTTTCATATGGTGTTCACGCATCATAATTTCTGAATTGAGGGCCTACATTAGGCAAAATATACACAAATTTTGTTATCATTGATTTCTTCAATATGTATATCCATTCCATATACATCCAAGAGTACTTGAGCATCAATAATGTTGTGTGTTGAGCCTTCTCTGACAATCTTCCCATCCTTCAAAGCTACGATATAATCTGAATATACAGAGGCGAAATTGATATCGTGGATGACGATAATGACTGTTTTGCCTAACTCATTCACCATTCTTCTTAGCACTTTCATAATCTGCACGGAATGCTTCATATCCAGATTATTAAGAGGTTCATCGAGTAAAATATAATCGGTGTTCTGTGCAATAACCATTGCTATATATGCCCTTTGACTCTGGCCACCGCTGAGTTGATCCAGGTACTTATCCTGAATATCTTCGAGTTCCATGTAGCGAATAGCTTCATTCACGAATTCCCAATCTTCTTTCGTGAGCTTCCCTTGCGAATAAGGAAACCTACCGAAGCTCACCAATTCCTTAATCGTCAACCGAATATTAATATGATTAGATTGCTTCAGAATGGATATTTTCTTAGCTAGATCATTACTCTTAATCTTGCTGATATCCTGTCCATCAATTAGGACATCCCCTTGATCCTTCGTAATCAAGCGACTGATCATCGAGAGCAGAGTACTTTTTCCTGCTCCGTTGGGTCCGATAAAGGAGGTTATGGACCCTTTGGGAATCTGAACGGATACTTGGTCTACGACAGGGCTACCATCATATAGTTTAGAAACATTCTTTACCTCTATCACGATTTATTCTCCTTTAACAGAAGATATATGAAATATACTCCTCCAACAAAATTGATAATGACACTGAGTGTGGTGGAGAAAGTAAATACCTTCTCGACAATAAACTGTCCTCCAATTAACGCAATAATACTGATAAGAATTGAACCAAAGATCAAATACTTATGCTTATATGTCTTCAGAAATTGATGAGCTACATTTACAACTAGGAGCCCTAAGAAGGTAATGGGTCCTACTAACGCTGTAGCAATAGACATCAGAATCGCAACAACAACTAATAATCTCTTAACGACGTAATCATAATTCACTCCTAAATTAATCGCATGATCTCTTCCTAAAGAAATCACATCTAGGTATTTCGTGAATTTCATGAAATAGAAGGTCACTCCTATAATCGCAACAATCGATATGATCAGTAAGTCAGTATTCACATTGTTGAAGCTAGCAAACATTTTATCTTGTAGCATTAGGAATTCATTCGGATCAATGAGCACTTCCATAAATGTTGATATACTACCAAAGAATGTTCCTAGTACCATACCAATCAACAGGAGAAAGTAAATATTGCTCTGTCCTTCTTTGCGAAAAAGTAACTTGTAGAAAACACCTGAGAAGCCAATCATTAGTACTACTGAAATGATGAAATTAATATTCCGGTCTGTCGATGTCAGTGTAGTTGATCCAAATACGAAGATAATAAAGGTCTGAAATAGCATATAGAGTGAATCTAAGCCTAGAATACTAGGTGTTAAAATCCGATTGTTCGTAATGGTCTGAAATATAATGGTTGCAAAGGCAATAGCACTTCCCGTGAGAATCATAGCTAGAATTTTCTTGGCTCTACGTGGAATGACGTAATCCCAGTGACCACCTGTTTCATACAAGAGGAATAAGGTAATAAGTGCCACAACAATAAGTAATAAAATACTAAGTTTTGCCTTCATGATGCATATGCCTTTCTTCTCATAAGTAAGTAAATAAAGATTGCACTCCCGATGACACCCACCGTCATTCCAATAGGTATTTCATAAGGATATATAATCAATCTTCCTAGTATGTCACAGAACAATAAGAATATTGGTCCTAATAAAGCCGTGAACATAAGACTTTTCTTCAAATGATCCCCTTGATAGATGGCAACGATATTCGGCACAATCAGCCCTAGGAACGGAATCATTCCGACCGTTAGGATGACAACAGAAGACACCGCTGCTACTATGATAAGTCCAAGATTCACAACTTGCTTATAGTTCAATCCTAAGTTCCTAGCGAAATCCTCCCCCATTCCTGCAATCGTGAATCGATTAGCAAATATGTAGGCGATGATGAGAAGTGGAATACTTAAATATAGCATCTCATATCGGCCTTTTAGAATCATAGAGAAATCGCCTTGTAACCATGACGACATATTCTGAATGAGATCATTCTTATAAGCGAAGAAGGTTGTAATCGATCCGACCACATTCCCGAACATAAGTCCTACAAGCGGAATGAAAATCGCATCCTTGTATTTCACCTTATCAAGTATTTTCATAAAGATGAAAGTACCGATCAGCGCAAAGATAAAGGCTATCGATATTTTTAGAAGAGAAGACGCGTTTGTGAATAACATCATGGCAACGAGAATACCAAATCTTGCAGAATCCATCGTTCCTGCTGTTGTTGGAGATACAAATTTATTACGTGTTAACTGTTGCATAATTAACCCTACAATACTCATACTCATACCAGCGATAATGATACTGATTAAACGTGGTAAGCGGCTGACTGTTAAGGTTTGCATTTGACTGTCTGAGAGGTGGAATAGATCCAATGGAGAAATATCCTTTACACCAATAAAAAGTGAAATGAATGAAAAAATGATTAGTATAATTAGTAAATATCTCTTTTTCATAATCGTTCCTTACTCTTCCCACACAAAAAAGGGGGGGTTATTTCTTAATTACAATCAATAATGATATTCATTATCATTTAAATGTTAAATTTAATTATACTTTCTTACTGGGAATTGTCAATTCAAAATTCAACAAGAACTCCATAAATCACATCAACATTCATAATATTAATCTAAATGCACACATTATACGGTATGCTGCCCCAGAAGATAGACCGATACATCCTTCTATGGCGTCATAAAATTCGTATGGGAGTGTGTCTCAATGTTTAAACGAACAACCGTCCAACTTATGTTCAAGCTCATCATCACCAGTGTAATGATCAGCATGTGTATATCCTGCAATAACACGTCAAATAATAAGACTGCCTCGGAAGGAAAACCAACCGTATTCTCAGATCAAAACGTGTATACGGACCCCTCATCAGGTACAACTTGGGTCCCTCTAGAATCAGTTGTTCAATCATTAGGTCTGCGTATGCATGATTCCGAGAACTCCGTCCAATTTGGATACACCGATCCCATGTATGAAGTATATCCTGGACAACTGCAAGCTCTCGCTTTAGGATCATCCACAACATTACAAGAAGCACCCACCCGCCGGAATGGCAAGTCTTATATGACACTACGTTCCCTCTCACACTTACTTCAAACCTCTGTGTATTGGAATCAACCTGAACATAGAATAGAAATCTCATCACTTCAAGATGCTGGAACACCTCCAAGTAATCAGATTCAAATGAAGTCATTACGTGCTACCAGCACAACAGTCGATACTGATAAATTGATTTCTTATGCCAAAAAATATCTAGGCGTACCTTACGAATTCGGAGCTCAACCCTATGCGCAATCCAAAACATTTGATTGTTCATCCTTTACTCAGCATGTATTCAGTAAATTCAATCGAGACTTACCAAGACTCGCCAGAAGCCAAGGTAATGAAGGTATGGAGGTTAGTCGCAACAACCTAAACCCAGGCGATTTAATATTCTTTACCGTTGAAGGTCGATTCAAGAGTGACGCCATTCCTGGACATGTGGGAATCTATATTGGAGATGGAAAGTTTATTCATACTTGGGGAGAGCCTGGAGTTCAAATAAGTAATCTAGACACTGGATACTGGAGTGATGTTATTCTTTTCATGCGTAGCATTCTGTAGCAAGGGGAAGACTATGTGTAGGAACAACAAGGAGGGTGATCTCAAATGGATAGTACACATGAATTTGTAGAGAAGATACATGATACACAAGCGAAAGATAAACGTAATAAAGAACATCAGGGAAAAGGAACACCTGATAGACAGCTCCCTAATAATCAGCATAGCAAAACTAAATAAACACATAATAACGGTATCGTTTCTATACAATGGAGGCGATACTGTTGTACTTTCTAATTACTCATTTTCAAACTCAGTGAGGTATAATCTACTTAGTATAATAGCAATTCTCTTCTGTACTCTTGATCGTTATTACGCAGTCCATCCCGCTTAATCAGAATTTGTTGCGACACCTCTTCAGAGCATTTTTTACGGACGTAGACGTTTAAAATACGATCTAGCTGTGCCGACTTCTCCAGCACTCGCTCGTCACGAATCCCATAGATACTTGCTAATGTATTTAATTCTATACGTCTATTCTCTATTAATTTGTGTACCGTTCTCATATCCATTGAACTCACTCCTGTTCCATTATAGGCTACTACAGGTTACCAAATTATCAATATACCCCATTATATAGTTACAATAATTCATTCATCTTCTTTTCTTATATATACCCTTAAAAGTGACTACAAAAACAGTATTTAGCAATTTTATGGTTCATCTTCTTTATTTCTTTGTATAATAACATCATAAAACCAATGAGGTGATCAATTGTGAAAATTGGAATCCCAAAAGAAATTAAAAATAATGAAAACCGGGTCGCTATTACACCTGCAGGAGTGACCGAATTTATTCAACATGGACATACTGTATATATTGAAGCACATGCAGGTATTGAAAGTGGGTTTCCTAATCACGAATACTCCGCTGCTGGAGCTATTATCGTAGACCAGCCTATTGAATTGTGGAACCGATCAGATATGATTATGAAGGTTAAAGAACCTCTCCAAAGTGAGTATGATCACTTCCGAAAAGGGCTACTTCTATTCACATATCTTCATCTAGCAAATGAACCATCACTTGCTCAAGCTTTGATAGATTCTGGTGTGACCGCTATTGCCTATGAGACTGTCAATACCCATGGCCAGCTCCCCTTACTTACTCCTATGAGTGAAGTGGCAGGACGTATGGCCGTTCAGATTGGAGCACAGTTACTAGAGCGACCTCATGGAGGCAAAGGCATTCTTTTATCTGGTGTACCCGGAGTTGCCCGTGGAAAGGTGGCCATTATTGGTGGAGGCGTAGTTGGAACTAATGCAGCCAAGTTAGCTGTTGGGTTAGGAGCAGATGTCACCATAATCGACTTGAGCCTGGCCAGATTACGTCAGTTAGATGACATATTCGGCAATCAGATTACGACATTGGTATCTAACACATCTAACATCACCAAATCTGTGGCAGAAGCAGACCTATTGATTGGTGCGGTCCTAATTCCTGGCGCAAAGGCACCTCGGTTAGTTACTGAAAACCATGTGAAAATGATGAAATCTGGGTCTGTCATCGTCGATGTCGCCATCGATCAAGGCGGAATTGTGGAGACTATTGATCATATCACAACACATGATAATCCAACCTATGTGAAGCATGGCGTAATACACTATGCAGTCGCCAATATGCCAGGTGCTGTACCACAAACTTCAACGGTTGCATTAACGAACGCAACGATACCATTTGCATTATTACTTGCGAACCATCCTATTGAAGAACTCATCCACACTCATGTTGAGATTGAAAGTGGAGCTAATGTTATCAACGGATTCATTACTTATGAAGCTGTGGCAAGAGACTTAGGATATGAATATGTCCCTGCAAGCAAGGCATTTACTCAATTCAGCGATTAATTCAATCTACTTCTTACTCAGAATAAAGAAGGCGATGTCACAAACCATTATTCATGGCTAGCTACATCACCTTCTTTGATTGGTTGTATTAAATTCCCATCAGAGCCGCTACACTTAAAGCGATAATTCGAGCCGTTGTGGTCATCATGAAATTCTGAACAGCCAAACCGAAGGTATGCTGCTTCGTCTGTTTGTTCATAAATATGGAAATATTTTTCTTCAATGGGATCAACGTCAAGAGAATAAGCAGGACAATCACTGGATTAACCTTCAAGAAGAGCAATACGATCAGATCTAGAAAAGAGGCATAGTAGATCCACCGAAATAGAATCAGAGCATAGTCTTTACCAATGTATACAGGAAGTGTATATCTTTTATTCTCAATATCGTCGTTAATATCACATATATTATTAGCTAGCATGATATTGGAGATTCCTAGAATAGCTGGAATTGAGATCAAGAAGATCAGCAATATTTCAACTATATCAATATGGACATCTAGCAATTGTTGATCCAAGGTTAACACGACCAACTGATCCCCCACATGAATGAATGTGGACACAAAGATGATCACAAACCCCATAAACAACCCCGAGAACACCTCACCTAATGGCATTCTAGAAATCGGGATCGGACCGAACGAATATAATATACCTACACAAAAAGATAATCCACCAACCATGAAGACTATTATTCCCGTATTAGCTACTAGCCACATTCCCGCACCTACAGCAGTTATAAAAAGGGTTATAATCAGCGCTACAACTGTAGACTCTCTCAAGCCGAACTTCACAATCGCGTTATGCTCCTGATAGCCGTAACCTTCTTTTTTCTGTGCTTTTTTGAAATCATAATAGTTATTCATCACGGTGGTAAACATATCAAATGTAATCAAAGATATGAACATTAATAAGAAATTTGCTACTTGGAATTGTTGAAAACGAAACACGACATAGATACTTCCTAGAAAAAAGGGAATCATACTTGCGAGTTTCGTTCTAATCTCAACTAGACTCAGAAAACTTTTGACTGTCATATTTATCATCCTTTATGTCTCAACTGATGGATGGTCCAACACTATCGTTTGATAGAACATCCATTGACTCTAAAAAGATGATATCTTATTTTTTGTATTTTAGACAGTTAGATATCTCATTAACCACACAAAAAAAATGGGCGTCCCTAGCCATATTTATGACTTTTGGGACAGCCCACATCGATTTGATTACTATTACGGATTACTCACGATTAAACTATCCATCTCCACACATGCCATAACGAATGCCCCTACCCCATGTAGATCATTTTTACTTGTAGGTCGAGTGACATAATTCTCATAATCTCCTGCTGAAGTTCCGATACAAATATCCGGTAGAACCAATCCGCCCTGATCATCCCATTCCAGAACATTAATTAAGCCTTCGTAACCTTTCTTAGCTGCCTCAAGACAATCCTTGCCTACAATGCCGTGTTTGACTGCTTTGGCGATGGTATAGACGAATAAACATGTACCCGAAGTCTCTAACCAATTATCTGGTTGATCCCCTTTATCAACAACTTGATACCACAATCCACTTTCCTTGTCCTGATAACGAACTAATGCCTGTACGAATTTTCCCAATTCCAACGATAATTCTGAATATCCTGGATCACTCTCTGGAAACAGATCTAGAAATTGTGACAACGCCAGGCCATACCAACCTAAGGATCTCCCCCAGAATTCAGGTGAACATCCCGTCTCAGGATTAGCCCATGGCATACGGCGTCTTTCATCCCATGCATGATATAACAACCCAGTCTGATCGTCCCTCATGTGTTTACGCATTAACCGCTCCTGATGTAATACCGTTTCCCGTAATTTAGGTTCATTGAATGCGTTGGCATACTTCAAGGAGAATACCCCAGCCATGTAAAGCCCATCTAACCACATTTGATTAGGATACTTATCCTTGTGCCAGAATCCACCTTCTGAAGTTAAATTAAGAGTGAGCATCAAGTTCCTTAATTTCGTAGCCGCAACACTATATTTTAGATTGCCTGTTCGTTCATAAAGATTAAATAGGAGAAGACCTGCTTGAATAGCATCCAATTCATCCCGAGCAAAATAGAAGTTACCATATTCATCTACTAGATCATCGACATATTGTTGAATATATTCTACATAACGATCATCTCCAACGTTTTCCCATAATAGTTCCATACCGCATAGAAATACCCCTTGATGATAATGCCAACGATGTGCTGGGGGAAGTTCCCCCGCATTGAACGTGTTCATTAAAGAATCACAAGCCACTTTTGCCCATTTCATCGGTGTTCCCGGCAACCTCATATCCGTCATTTCAAATCTCCTTCCATCATCATGAGAATAATCCTGCTTGCCTTTTCCTTATCCCTTCATTGATCCTAACATTGCACCTTTCGCAAAGTGTTTCTGTAAGAACGGATACACTAGCAAAATAGGTATAGTCGCCACGACGATAACCGCCATCTTAATCGTTTGATCTGGTGGTGGAACGGCAGCATCTAAGGTTGAACTATAATCCATACCGCTAGCGAGGACGACAATTTGTCTCAATAACACCTGGATCGGCCATTTAGCACTATCATCCAGATACAGGATGGCACTCATGTAAGTATTCCAATACGTTACCGCATAGAATAAGGAGATTGTTGCAATAGCCGGTAAGGATAGAGGCAATACAATTCGAAACAATATCCCGAAGTCGGTACATCCATCAATTTTAGCTGATTCCTCAAGCCCCTCAGGTATATTCTGAAAGAAGTTCTTGAGGATGATCATATTAAATGCACTGATAGCTGACGGAAGAATTAACGAAGCATAACTATCAATTAAACCTAATTCCTTCACGACCAAGAATGTTGGAATCATGCCACCATGGAATAACATCGTGAATACTACTAGGAAGTTAATTAATGTACGACCATCCAAATCTCTTCTGGAAAGACCATAAGCCATAAGAGAAGTCACAAACATACTGAATACTGTACCTATAGCTGTAACTCCAATCGAAACACCCATTGCTTTAAAAATCGTATTCGTAGAGAAAATAAATTTATAAGCATCCAGACTCCATACTTTCGGAATGAGTACAAATTTATTAGCAGCCATTTCTGCACTTGTTGTGAATGAGCCTGCAACAACATGCATAAATGGAAGAACAGTAATCAATGCAATAAGTGCAAGTAATGTAAAGTTAATGGCAGCAAAGACTCTGCCACCGATTGATTTATCTTCTACCATCTCAATTCCTCCCACGGCATATCAATAAACGCCTTCTTCGCCCATTTTCTTGGATAATTTATTCACTGACATGACCATAATTAATCCAATAATAGATTTAAAGAATCCGATCGCTGTACTATAACTGAATTGTCCCTGCCTTAAACCTGCGGTATAGACATACGTATCAATAATTTCCGCAACTTCTCGGTTCATGGAATTGAGCAGTAGGTAGACATGTTCAAATCCAAGATCGAGTACGGAACCAATTTTCAGAATAAACAATGTGATAATAACGCCTCTAATAGAAGGAAGTGTAATGTGCCAGATTTGTTTCAACCTACCCGCACCATCCATACGTGCTGCTTCATAGAGACCGGGATCAATAGCTGCAATAGAGGCCAGATAAATAATGGTACCCCATCCTGCTTCTCTCCAAATGACCTGAATAATGTACATAGGTCTGAACCAGCTTGGGTTAAGTAAGAAGTTCACCTTTTCAAATCCGAAAAAGACAAGTAATTCATTGATAATCCCTCCATCCATCGTTACCATAACGAAAGAAATGGAGACGACGATAACCCATGACATGAAATGGGGTAAATAGACCAATGTTTGAAAGAATCTCTTGAAAAATGTGCCTCTAAGTTCATTTAACATTAAAGCGAGTATGATCGGGATCGGAAAATATATGACGATATTCAGTCCGAATAGTATCAGTGTGTTCATTAGAATATTTAAGAAATCTGGCTCTGTAAATAAGCGATTGAAATGCTCCATTCCTACCCAATCACTACCGGATATTCCTTGGTAAGGTTTGTAATCCTGAAATGAAATAATTAGCCCATACATAGGTAAGTATTTGAATATGATAAAATACAAAATTCCCGGTGTAACCATGACGTAAAGCCATTTATTTCTCCACAGTCGCTTTTTAAGCTCACTGCTATTTTTCCCACGCTTGCGTTGCGGTTGAGGAGCTGCACTGGGCTGGACGGCTACTTCCTGCATGATTCTCTTCCTTTCTCCTTTATAATCCAAATACGATTTCGCCAACAGAACTACTGTTATAGGAAGAGGCTGTTGACTCCCATCAACAGCCTTTTCCATTTCAATCTACAATCAATCTAGTCTATTGTGCTTTATATGAAGCGTTGAACTCTTCAATAATTTTAGACCCACCACGACTCTTCCAGCTTTCAACCTCTTTCTCGAAGCCAGCCTTATCGATCTGATCATAAATATATTTGTAAGTCGCATCTGTAATAATTTGTTGAAGCTCAACGCCCTGTTCCGTAAAGGTAGCTGATTCTAATGCAGCCGTTGGGTCTGCTACACCTACCTTAACGTTCTCAAGGAGCAATTGTTCTGCATGAATTCTACCCGGTAGAATGTTATAGCTTTCATACATACCATTGGTCTCAGCTTCCCCAATCACGCTATCCTTATAACCTTTTACTTCACGTTCAATCAGTTCTTTATCTTCTGCTGGTTTAGCTTTACCGTCTTCAACTGTATAGTGTGTACCTTCAATTCCCCAATACATTAAGTTAGAGATTTCGGGTGTCATCATTTGATCAAAGAAAGCTAATATTTTCTTAAGTTCGGCTTCATCTTTTACAGCAGATTTCGGGAATAAGACTACATTGTTATACCCCGGAATCATCCATTGTGCGAAATTTCCATCCGGACCAGCAACCATACTATGCGTATCTAGAACAGCATCTGGGAAATTCTTTATTAAATCTTTGTTCAAAGAATCAATATCTTGCATCGATCCTCCGATATAGAGACCCGCTTTACCACTTGTAAACATATTCACGGCATCCGTTTTACTCGTTGCTGCAAAATCTTGGTTCATGTAGCCAGCCTCACGTGCCTTTTTGAAGAAATCCATCGTATCGATATACTGCTGGAATGTAAATTCTGGTGCAAGTTGGCCATCCTTCTCAGCCCATGCATTTGGTGTTCCGAACCATGAAGAGACTGTTTTGAAAGCACCGTATGTCAATTCATTTCGATCTGAAATCCCCGTAGTATCTTTCTGTCCATTTCCATCTGGATCTTGTTCTGTGAACGCTTTCGCCATTTCAAACAATTCATCTGTATTGGCTGGTGCGCTTAATCCAAGTTTATCCGCCCAGTCTTTGCGATAAATCATTCCTTGGCGTGCAAGTGGTCTACCGATATAAAGGCTGTAAAGCATGCCCTCTACTTTGGTATTATTCAATATTTCTGGTTTCATTTTGTTCAAATTCGGGAACTCCTCTAAGTAAGGACCAATTTCCCAGAACTGCCCATCCTTGATCGCTTCCTTCATCTGAATGAAGGTGGTCTGATTCTTCAAATACGTCACTTGCGGCAATGAACCCGTAGCGAATGATGCATTTAACTTTTCTTCATACGTATCTGCTGGGAAGAACTGGTAAGTTAACTTCGTGTTGGTCAATTTCTCAATTTCATTTTTTATTGTGTCTGGTGGTGACTCCGATGTGTTCAAAGGTAGCATAATTTTAATCTCTGTTGGTGCAGCTGGTTCTGCTTCTTTCTCAGCTACTACTGTGTTCGTCCCCTCGTTACTGGAAGCTGCCGGAGCGGTTGTTCCATTATTGTTGTTACCACCTGAACAAGCAGACAGCACTACACTGAATGTTAGCAATGCAGTAAGCAACATGGAAAAAGATTTTTTCTTCATAACCTTTATGACCTCCATTTAACTTATATTGTTTACATTTCCCACTTTACACACGCTTGTTGATTACGAATACAATCATTACCTCATAAATGGTTAATCCATCCAGCACCTGTTCAAATGATTATCGCGATAATCAATACACATTTTTTCTTAAACTTCAAAAAAATCCACTGCGTTTCAGCCGCAGTGGATCACATTTAACCTATCATTCAATTCTGTATCTATTCCAACGTCGCATTATACTCCTGTATAATCATTTCCCCGCCATTACGCTTCCATCTTTTGATCTCTTGCTTAAATCCCTCAACAGTTAAATTACCAAGGATATAATTGTATGTAGCATCTGCAATGATGATTGATAGTTCCAAATTCTTCTCATCATACGTTTGTGAACTTAAATGAATCGTTGGGTCATCTACTAAGAACAGTTCATTATCTTTACTCAGCTGATCTGCAAGGGCTGTCATAGATTCCTTCTCGCCTACCTCCATAATGTTAGGATTACTAAGCCCTGCAATAATCAATGTGTATAGGGGATTCACTTCATTTACCCTAAGTTGCGAAGTTTCTTCAGGAAGAATGACTAAGTTATCCTTCATTTCATAATGCTTTCCCTCGAATCCATACATCATAAGATTAACAACATCATGATCCATCGTTCGATCGAAGAAACCTAGAATTGTCTTCAATTCTTCTTCTGTTTTGATAGCCTTCTTGGAGAAGACATAAAGACCATTATAATTAGGTATTGACCATACTTTATACCCATAAGGTCCTTCAATACGATTAATCAGCCCCAGCCTTGCCTCAGGATTGATGTCCTTGACCTCATTAGATAATCTCTGAACATCAGTCATACTTCCGATATAAACACCCGCAGTCCCACGAATAATCTTATCTCTTTGCACTTCCTTACTAGTAAGGGCAAAGTCTTGGTTCAGGATCTTCTCATTATATAATCTCTTCATAAAATTCATCGTGTTCATGTACTCTGCCGTTTCAAATTCAGGAATAAATTGATTGTTCTCCATTTTCCAATTGTTTGGTGTACCGAAATATGAACTAAGTGTCTTGAACACACCATATACTAAATCATTACGATCTACTAAGCCAATCGTATCATGACTTCCATTCTGATCCGGGTCATTATATGTAAATTGCCTCATAACCTCATATAACTCTTCGATAGTTTTAGGTTTATTGAGTTGAAGGTTATCAAGCCAGTCTTCACGAATGATTATTCCCTGCCTTGATGAGGGGCGTTCCGTATATAATCCGTAGATCTTCTGATCTACCGCTGATTGCTCCAAATACACTGAGTTCAGATTTTGGAGGTGAGGGAACTCCTTTAAATAAGGACCGATCTCCCAAAAGGCTTTAGACCTGATCTCATTCTTAACTAACGTATAATCTGTAAACTTGACAAAGGTCACCTTTTTCAGAGAATTCGTCGTTAAGGCGGTGTTCATTTTATCTGTATATATACCCTCAGGTACCCATCCAATCTCCAGTTTTGTATCTGTCAGTTCCTCGATCCTCTGAATAATATCATTCGTTGGTGGATGCGGGAAATGAAGAGGTGCCATGATCGAAATGCTAGATCGTCCATCCTCCTTCGATGAAGTCTGGCTGGAACCATCTTCATTCGAACAAGCACTAATCAAGATAATCGAGAACATCAGCAAGGAAAAAATATAAATAGATCTTTTACTCCAATATGTAATAAACATTTTTATCCCCCTTGATGAAGTTACATTATTTGGTCATAATTAGGTAAACCGTTCCTTAATCTAAGATAATGATTATTCTGAGGATAGATGATTATTGTCCTTCCCTTGCCTACTCTTTAAAATTAACTTGTGTCTATTTTTCATGATGGGTGTTGATGGTGTTGAAACGTGTGAAGTCTTTAAGTTTCCTAAGTAAACTAACTATATTCACCTTTGTGTTAAGTACTCTTCCCGTGATATTTATTGGTTCCTTCTCATATTTCACCTCTTCAACTGAAATACAAAAAAGTGTAAATAAAGGAAAAATGGAACTCATCTCACAAATCAATTCCAATGTAGAGCATAAGTTAACAACTGTCAACCATACTTTGAATCAAGTCGTTAACTCATCCATGTTGAAAAAAACATTAACCAAACAAATAAATGTAAACGATTTCATTTTGTATAATGATTTAAGGAATGAAATTCGAAATATGCAGTCCTTTGATACCAAATTAGAAGATGTGATCTTGTTGAACGAACGTCAGAATTGGATGATCAAAAATTCAGGTCTATACCGTTTAGACCAGTATGAATATCATAATGAATTGATTGGATTAATGGATATGTCTTCGAACACATCGTGGGCACTTAATCCATCCAAATGGTTCTATAGTGAAGAGAATACGAGCATAACCAACTGCGATTATAGTATCAGTCTTATCAAGAAATTACCGACAACGGATCTAGAAAAGTATGGGTTAGCCATTGCGAACATTCCTGCATGTCGCTTACAAGATTTCATCATATCCGATTCTGAACCATCCGATAGTATTATCATCGCCAATGAGCAGAACATCATCTTACTTCATCCTGACCACTCTCTGATTGGGAATCCTTTAAGTGATAGTGGGATTCAGGGTATAGATGATTTAACCAGTGCTGATAGCTCAGGACAACGATCCACGAAAATTCATGGTCAAGCTCACTCCATTACATACCTACATTCTGACTTTAACGGATGGTTATACCTTTCGATCACATCTATCGATAGTCTTACGAAACAATCTGATAAGATCGGTACCTTTACATTGTACGTATGTGCATTAATGTTGATTCTTTCAATATTACTGGCTTGGCTTGGTTCACGACGTATGTATTCACCCATTGAACGCCTACTTAACCAAATGGGACAACGTGTCACTGATATCCGTGCCAAACATACGAATGAATTCCAAGTTATTGGAGAACAGATTCACCATCTATTTCAGTCTAAATCTCAATTAGAACAAGAAGTTCGACAGCAACTCCAGCAAGTCCGTACTTTTTTCTTAATCAGAGCTTTTCAAGGGAATATTAGAAAACGAGAGTTATTAGAAGAATTGGAGCAATTCGATTATCATACTCAGCTTCATGAGTGGAGCACGATGGCTGTAGTGACGCTGTCTGTCGACTTTGGTGAAGATACTCGTTATGAGAAACGCGATCTGAACCTGCTACTCTTTGCTGTGCATAATATGATCGAGGAAGTCATTCCTACTTCGCAGCGACTGGCACCTGTCATTATAGATCATACAATCGTTACTATGATTGGAAGCACCGATGATAATCCCGAAGTATTTCATCGCACTCTCTATGCATTAACCGAGCAACTTCAGCAAGAAATCAATAGTTATCTCGGGTTGAAGGTCAGCATTGGATTAAGTCTTCCTTTCCATTCATTTCACAAAATGTCCTTGGCATACAAAGAAGGATTGGAAGCCTTGAAGCATAGAATCAAACTGGGTAAAGGAATCATCATACAATATGAGAACGTCAACTCCGGCAAGCACTATTTGAATATAAACTACCCTACTCATACGGAGAACGACTTAATCGATGCCATCAAACTAGCTGAGACAGATAAAGCTAAGGAATTGCTTAAACAGTTTTTTAGAAGTATCTTCTCACTAGAATTATCGCCACAGGAATATCAGGTTCCTCTGACACGTCTGTTAAATAATCTATTAATTGTCATGCAGGAATCAGGGATCAGCTTGAACCAGATTTATCATGCTAATGGCTCTTTATTCGAGGAATTGATTGATCTACATATCGTGGCTGAGATTGAGGATTGGTATTGGAGTATGGTTATCTATCCTATGATCAAGATCTTCATAGATCGACAAGATGCACAATACCATAACATATCTGAGAAAATAATCGATATAGTCCAACATGACTATGATCAGGATCTAACCTTAGAGGAGTGTGCATCACGACTTCATTATAATGCCAATTATTTAAGCAGCGTTTTCCGTAAAGAAACCAACCATTCCTTCAGCGAGTATCTCTCCATGTATCGGTTCAATATGGCGAAGAAATGGCTGGAAACAACGGATATGCCTATAAAGGATATAGCCACCAAGTTAAGATATAATAACTCCCAGAATTTCATCCGTTCTTTCCGCAAATTAGAAGGAATGACGCCAGGTCAATATCGGGACATTAAGAAACTGAGGGATTAATGGCTTAGCCATGTATCGAAAAATTTACGATATCCCTCTTTCATCACATGACTGGAGAATTTCTCGAAGGCATAGTCCCGATTGTCGTTCGAGAATTTATGGGGTGAAGCAGCTGCCATATTAACAAGCTCGAACCAATTCTGCTCATTCCCGGAAAAAGCATGCTTCGAGCTAATGTGATCATAACAAGGATGTTCAGGCTTAACGACAATTTTCCCCATGGCCAATGCTTCGGTTAGAGGCATGGCAAAGGTGTCGAATTTCGAACAACTCCAGTATACCTTGGATGAATTCATAAGCGTGAATATATCACTTTGCGATAATGCAAATTGAAGATTCACGTTATGCGGTATGTTATATTTCTTCATACTTTCTCTATACCGTTCACCACCAAATACCATCACAACATCCTTATCTGGATTCTGACGTGCATACTCCAAGACAAGATCGGGCCGTCTGTTCTCTTCATCTCTGCCAATCCAAAGGATACGATTATCGATGATTTGAGCGGGATCGAAATGTTGTTCTGCTAATTTCTCGCTGAATCCAATCGGAATGACATCTACATCTGTTACACCATAATGACGGGCGAATTCCCGTTTCAAGAATTCAGTCTGAACCACAGCCTTATCCACCATTTGATAAAAAGGCTTCATCATCTCATATCCTGTTAATGCCGGGTCTGGAAAACTATGTGGAAACAGTACGCTATTCTTAATGAACATTTTCAAATATGTAAATCCTGAAACGGTGTATATGACATGATCAATTTGCTGCGCATGGATCTGATCTAGCACAATATCATAATTGACTAGGTCGCCCTTCTCATGTTCATACCCCGGAATCCAGTCATGACTACTCACATGACGTTCAGGGGAGATGAATACAATATCCACACCTAATTCCATACCTATTTGCTTCAATCGATCCGCAAAAACACGCGGCCCTTGAGAC
The DNA here is from genome assembly GCF_001857945.1 of Paenibacillus crassostreae. Classification (NCBI taxonomy): domain Bacteria; kingdom Bacillati; phylum Bacillota; class Bacilli; order Caryophanales; family Paenibacillaceae; genus Paenibacillus; species Paenibacillus crassostreae. Next base: position 2,897,482 of record NZ_CP017770.1, on the reverse strand, counting down.
TCCGCAAATTGTATCTTCCTCATGACCAGCCCAACTTTTTTCACGAATATACCATCCTGTCTCCTGAATATCAGGTTTTTACTTGTCTTCTTAATATCAAATATATCAGAAGACAAGTGAGATTAATAACAGGGTTACAATCTTAATCTTTCCTTTAACATCTGTGATTACTGACATGGTAGAATAAAGGCAACTTAAGATCAATCTATTGCTATCCAAAAGGGGACTATTGATGTGAACGAACCGAACCATTCAGAACTTGATCATATGCTTATTCTAGATCGAATGAATGAGCTAACGGATCCTGATCCGCTTTATTCATTTGCATTGGACGAAATCCTCTGCAAGCATACAGGTAACGGAGGACCAGCAATCTGTCACCTATGGCGTCACCCCCATTCTTTTATTATGGGGCTTCGAGATAGTCGCTTACCCCATGCTAATCAAGGAAGACAGTGGGTAGCATCTCAAGGATACCAAGTGGGTGTCAGGAATTCCGGTGGTGCCGCTGTTCCACTCGACCTTGGTGTCGTTAACATCTCACTAATTATACCTAAGCAAGGTCAAGGAGATATGCATTTCCATCGTGATTTTGAACGGATGTATCGTCTGATTCAGACTGCGCTACTACATACAGGTTCTCAAGTAGATAAAGGAGAAATTCAAGGCGCTTATTGCCCCGGTGACTTCGATTTAAGTATCGCAGGGCGCAAATTCTGCGGTATTGCCCAACGTAGGCAAGCTCATGCCTATATCGTACAGGCATTTGTCATTGTTGATGGTACAGGGCAAGATCGAGCACAACTTGTACAAGGCTTCTATGAGCGTGCAGCCTTTGATGCCGACTCTTCTCAATATCCAATAGTAACGGACGGCAGTACGGCAAGTCTAGTTGAACTAACGGCTATGGGTAAAGAGCCAATCACCAATTTTACCGAAGCTGTGAAACGTGTCATTCGAGAACAACAGATCTCACTAAATTGTTCATCGAACGTAGAAGACGTCTATTTGCCTACGACAGCTGATATTCTAGAAATGGCATCCACATTACGGCATCGCTATGATATAGATATATAAATACACACGCACAGAAGAAGGGCTTCCGTATTCGGAAGCCCTTCTTCTGTGTAATCATCGTTTTTGTAAACAATAATCTAATTTAGTTGTGCCCCGTACCGCAACATTCATTGCTTTAAGGTTTATCGAAATAGTCAACCGCAATGGCATGTTCAATAAGACGCTGGAAGAAACCCTCATCCGGTACTTGACACGCTACATTTAATTTCTGTAAATAGTCGGTTGTTTGAGGACAAGCAAATCTATAAATGGAGTTCTTAGCCCCATCTCCTTCAAGCTGGGCCATAGCCAACTCCAATCCAGTCTGTTCCTTCGGCTGACTACTGTCGAACAGCCATGATTCGTACTGTTCCCAGTCCAAAAGGGTTATATCATATCCGTATTTGTGGAAGGATTCAATCATCTCTTCATACGGAATCTGCACAGGATTACAAATATGAAACATCTTACCTACGGTATCGTCACTTAGAGCTAACGCGGTAATCGCTTGTCCCGCATAGTTAATCGGTGTCAAGTCAACTTGCCAACGGACCTGAGGAGCTTTTTTCAAAAGTAACATCGCTTTGAGCATTCGATAAAATGCATTATTGTTTATGTTATTCTGAAATGCGCCCGTCTCAGAATGACAGGACAGGTTCCCGACACGATATACCGTTGCCGCAACGCCTTCCTCTTCGCAAGTTCTAACGACTAATTTCTCCGCTTCCAGCTTACTATTGGTATATACATTCTCAATACTCACGGAATAATCGTAAGCATCCTGCTCAGCAAACGTATTCCATTGGTCACTTAATGCTAAATCTTCTGGTATTCCTAGAGTAGACACAAAGTGAAAGCGAACATGTTCTTTCCCTCTAGCGAATGAAAGCAATCGATTCGTGCTCTCTACATTAACTCTAGCGAAATACTCAGCATCGCCAAAATGCTTCACTTCAGCTGCACAATGGATGATCGAATCAATCTTATCCTGTAATAATGCCGCGACCTCATCAATCAATCCTAGGTTTTCTTTCTCCAAATCCCCCTGAATAGCAATAACTCTACCTTCAAGCTTCGAACCGATGCTGTCCCCAAAGTAATTCTTCATAATTCCTACAAGACGTTGGTAAGGATCATCATTACCTGAAGAACGCACTAAACAGTACACGGTTGCTTCAGATCTCTGAATTAGTTCATATAGAAGATGTGAACCCAAATATCCCGTAGCACCTGTTAATAGGACATGTTTATTACTGTATACCTTTACGTCACTAGAAGAATGCGTTCCGAACGATTTCGGAAATTCCTCTAGATTTTGCATGTCCGTACTGTCAGCAATATTGTTCTGGATGACAATCGTGTTCTGTAGGTCAACCACTCTCTCTGCCAATTTTGCGATGGTAGGAAATGCGAAGAAATCATTAATTTTTAATTGTGGGTACTGTGGTTTTAGAATAACAAGAATCTCTAAAATCTTCAGAGAATGCCCTCCAACTTCAAAGAAATCATCATGTATACCAATATGAGTACGATTTATCGCCTTCTCCCACGCTTCGGAGATCGTCTGCTCTAATTCATTACGGGGAGCTACATAATCGGCGTTCTCCTCTACGGTTACCTCTACTTCATAACGTGCAAGTTGTTTACGGTCGATCTTAGCCGTAGGCGATACAGGCATTTCCGCTAGGTAGTAGAAATGACTTGGCACCATATAAGATGGCACCTTTTTATTCAAATACTGGACAAGCTCACTTTTAGCTATCGCTTCCCCATTCTTCGTTGTATAGAAGGCAACCAGATACTTTGTTCCATCTGCTTCTGCCTTAGCAATGATTGCTGTTTCTTTGATGTTCTCGTGTTTAATTAGATTTTCTTCAATTTCACCGATCTCAATTCGATAGCCTCGAATCTTAACCTGAAAATCTTTTCTACTCACGTATTGAATTCCGTTTTCTTGTAGCATAACCATATCCCCAGAACGGTAATATCGCTTGCCTGAATTCGGATAAATAGGATCCGAGATGAATACTTCATTCGTCTTTTCCTGTAAGTTCAAATACCCTTTAGCAATACCCACAGAACTAATCAACATTTCACCCATCACATTCAGTGGACAAGGTTGATTATTCTCGTTCACAATCAGTACCTCATAGTTTGTGAGAGGTTTACCAATAGGAATGCTAGATACATCTTCTGCGACGATATAATCAATGATATGGCCCGTTGTTAATGCTGTGACCTCCGTTGGACCATACACGTTTTGAATCATAATATTCTTATCCAGCTTCTTCTGTAATACTCGAACGGACTCACCAGATAACGCCTCACCACCCACAACGAGACTCTTGATCACGCTGTACTTCAATGCATCTTCCTTACTTAGATGAGCAGACAATTGATTGAAGAATACGGTTGGTAAGAGACAGAGACGCGTTGCTTTCACTTCTTCAATAGCTGCGGTAAATGATTCTATCGAGAAGCGCTGTTCATTATTCAAGATATGCAACCTAGCTCCGCTACACAGTGAACTGTACATGTCATAAACCGATGCATCGAAGCTGAATGTAGAATACTGCAACATAATATCATCTTCATTAAACTGGAGATCTTCCTTGGTTCCCAAGGCAAGGTTCACAACGCCAGCATGTGCGATCATAGCTCCTTTAGGCTTGCCTGTAGAACCGGATGTATAGATAACATAAGCCATATCTTCAGGATCATGAATGACATCTACGGAGCTATCGGGATACACATCTAACTGCTTGTCCAGACAAAAAATAGACACTTCCGAATGATTATCACTTAACAGTTCTTGTAATTTCGATGTAAAATTCTCTTTGGTTATAACGATGTGGGACTGAGTGTCTGTAATAATGTATGAATTCCGATCATCTGGATGCTCCGGATCAAGAGGAATATACGCCCCTCCAGCCTTTAGTACACCCAACATACTTACAATGGCATCCATGCTTCTCTCCATGAAGATAGCAACAAATTCACCTTTAGTAACACCCTTTTGCACCAACATGTGAGCCACTTGATTCGATAAACGATCCAATTGACTGTAGGTTAGACTCCCCTCATCCGAGGAAAGCGCAACATGATTAGAATATTTCTCCACTGCTGACGCAAACATTGCTGGGATCGTTAACATCTCAGACCATTCTTTGTTTGTACTATTGAGCTCAGCATATGCGTTCATATCTTCTTCAGTTAAGATCGGAATACTTCCGATGGAAACCGTGTTATTGGCTAACGTTGCTTTTACAATGTACTCGAAGTGCCGTGAAAATTTAAGAATAGTGCTTTCTTTGAATAAGTTCTTATGATAGGTGATATGAGTAATCCATACGCCGGCATTTTCACGAACAATCCAATTTAGATCGCTATCCTTGACCGTATCATCTTCACCATAGATAGTCCTCATAATGGATGATTGCCCTGTCAATTGTTCAATTTCGGATAATGGGGCACTAACCTCATAGGCAGTGTTTAATTTCTCCGTAATTTGGTTACATAGCTGCTGAAATGAAATATCGCCTTCCCATATCACTCGAAGTGGTATTACATTCCCTATTGCATCATTTACTCCAACAATTAAATCTCTTTCCCCCGTCATTCTGTACAGAAATACAAAGTAACAACTAAGCATCCACACGCTCATATCACCTAGATGCTTAAGTTTAATCGTTTCATCAGAGTTTATTTCAAGTTTTAATGTCGTTTTCTGAACCTCTCTGGAAGTCAAATGCTTGGGAAAATCTGTATACATGTCTAATGCTGACAAAGGAGTCTGAAGCTCTCTTACCCAGTAATCTTTCTTAGTTTCACTATTTAGTATGGCTTTCAACATCTTCAGCTCCTTATTATCTCTCTATAAGTTCGGTAACCCCCAAACAATCTTCAAATGCGATATGTCTATACTAAACTTTCAATTGAATAACTAATTCTTCAAGCTTAGTCGAGATTTGACTCAAATGCTCTGCCGTGTTCACAATTTTATTAGAAGATTCACGTTGTTCATGGGTACTTGATTTGATCTCTTCCGAGACTTCGGCATTTCTCTCTGCCATGACCGCAAGCTGTTTAATAGAAGCTGTAATTTGTTCCGTCTCCGCTACCATTTCTTCTGTTGCAGCTGATACTTCCTGAATTTGACTTGTAACCGATTCTGTAGCCGATTGTATCGTTGCAAATAACTTACCTGTTTCTTGAACAATCTCGATTCCGACTTCAACATTATGTTCGCCTTCATTGATCGCATCGACTGCGACTTGAGTCTCCATTTGGATGTATCGGATTAACTCCGTTATTTGTTCTGCTGATTTTTTTGATTCTTCAGATAGCTTCTTAACCTCATTCGCAACAACCGCGAATCCTCTACCCTCTTCTCCAGCTCTAGCTGCCTCGATACTAGCATTTAGAGATAGCAATTGTGTTTGCGTAGCAATCTGAGTAATCACCTGAACAATATCTCCAATCTGTCCCGAACGTTTCTGCAGCTGTTCCATCGAACTCACTGAGTTGAGTACCGATTTATGAATAGCATCCATTTGCTTCATAACCCGTTCAACATTCTCGCTACCTTGTTCGGAATGATCTCTCATATCCATTGACGTATCAGACAACTGATTGGTACTTCCTGCAATCGTATTAACCCCTGATGATATTTCTTCAAGTGAAGTTACACTCTCTATGATTGACTTACTTTGTTGAGACGCTTGATCAGATATCTCTTCAATATTCGTGGTAATCTCCATTGAAATATGTTGATTATCTTCCAACGTAGCGAATAATTCTTTGGATTGGTCTGCCGATTGTATAGATATTGATTTAATCGTCGTAACCAAGCGATTAATATTCACTGCAGTCGTATTAAATTTCTCCGCTACTTGACCCAATTCATCCTTGCTTGTTGCAAGTTGTACATTGAAATCTCCATTACTTAATTTCTCCAACGCCTTGATCAAATGTTGCACCGGTGCGAAGGTTCGCTTCGTAATGAAATATTGTAGTGTTATCATTACAAGTAGGGTCACCAGCAAAGCTAGCGACGTATATTTCAACAATTCTTGCTTTCCGTGCTTAATTAAGCTAGCATCGACATCTATACCCATATAGGCATAGATAGTACCTTCGGCATCCTGGTATGGAGTTAGAACGGTTACCCATGTACCGTAATCATCGTCATACGGTTTGGTAAACGCCATTTCTTTGGTCTCTAGCATTTCTCTAACACCATCTGCATGAATTTCAGGTTGCGGGTACATTGCTCCGAGTTCTAGTCCATCTTGTGCAAGCATGTCCATGGTCTCATCTGAAAAAGCGATGATTGATGTTTCATTACCATTTGTTAGTTCAGGACCAAATAAATACCCTTGAGCTACGTTAGGATGTTGAACAGGCAATTCCGCAAATACTTCTGCCATTTTTCTCTGGATCGGAGATTGACGATCTTTATTCGCCTTCGCTTCGGACGCCTCTTCCATTGTAACCTTTTTCTCCCAGGCTTCCATAATTTTCCTTGAATCCGACTCCAATTGGTTCGTTAGAACCTGTCCTTGGATATAATAGCTTGCTGCAATTAATATAATTCCAGACGAAATAATAAATAAACTTGTCCATAACATGTTTTTGACGACAATACTTTTATTATTAATAATCCCTTTAAATATTTGTGGCATCTTCATCATATATCTCCTCTTTGTCTTCATAGTATGGTGCTCTTCATTATGTAATTCCTACTAGCCTTTTACATTTACAATAAAATCTCGATCACTCTCTTATCCATTAGTCCGCATTGGATTAGGCATGGAACAAAAAAGGATGTTCCACAAAAACTGACAAAGCAGCTGTAGATCATCCATTTTGCTGCAACTGGCTGACTTCCCCTTAGGAATTAGTCCCTATAGCTTTGCGTCACTACTTTTCAGTAGTTTTGCCCTATTAAGATATGAAATCGATAATTTTATTCGACAATAAACAACAATGAGACTCATTCTACTACTAATTTGTAAATATATCCATCATTTTTTCATGTAACACGACTATTTTTTTGTCGAATTATATAATTTATTGATCAAAACACCTAATTTACGTACAAAAAAATAGGACCTTAAAATTATATAAGATCTCATTTAAGCCCCTGAAGAACTATTTTATCACAGCAATACTCTCCCAATGATGTATTTACATCCTTCTGCTGTTAACACCTATACATCCTTAGTACTCCCCTTGTCTACCCGCTTAAATTTCACCTTGTGCCATTTAGGTCTTCTAGTATATTAGTAATGGTATAACCAGCATTCATACCTCTTGATGCTATTGCCAATGACTTGGGTAGCAATTGACGTTATACTTGAGACAGGGCTTTGTTTGTTGTGTAAGGGAGGGATGTATATGGCTAAGGCAAAAGTTGCAAAAAGGCCTACGCGGGATGAGTTTGAATTGGAAGAGCTAGGAAATCAATTGGTCGAAGCAACATACGAGGACAGTGAAATTATGCTAACCGTTTGGGGACGAGAAGAACAGGTAAGAGGTGTCATCATGACCTTGGATTCACGAACTCGACTAGTGCATATCCAGAATGATATAGAAGTAATAAGAGTACCCTTTCTAGACATTATGAAAGTGGACTATCCTAGAGATTAATAAAAATCAAAAAATCGATAAGAACAATACATCATATTGTCCCTATCGATTTTTTTTCATTTCTCTTATATTCCAACCTTTAGAATAATTCCATGCTTAGGTAACGTTCTCCTGTATCAGGAGCTATACATACAACTCGTTTGCCTGTTCCTAATTTCTTTGCTACTTGGATCGCCGCGAACACAGATGCACCCGAGGAAGGCCCTACAAGAATCCCCTCTAGTCTAGCTAGATCCTTCATCATCCCAATCGCATCGACATCTGAAATCTGAATAATCTCATTATATACACTTGTATTTAGGATGGCCGGTACAAAACCTGGACTCGTTCCTACTAATTTATGCGAACCCGGTTGTCCACCCGATAGAACGGGAGATCCTTGAGGTTCTACCACAGCGATATAAATGTGTGGCAGATGCTGGCGCAACGTTTCACCTGTACCTGTAATGGTACCCCCTGTGCCTGCAGTAGCTACAAATGCATCCAATTGATTATTCATTTGATCCAATATCTCTGGGGCTGTCGTGACACGATGAATATCTGGATTAGCAGCATTCTCGAATTGTTGTGGAATGAATCCCCCAGGAATAGCTTCCCTAAGTTCCAATGCTTTGGCGATCGCACCAGGCATTCTTTCACTACTAGGTGTTAGAACAACCTCTGCACCGTAAGCTTTTAGAATATTGATTCGTTCCTTGGACATATTATCGGGCATAACAAGAATAGCTCTATATCCTTTGGCAGCAGCTATCATAGCTAATCCAATCCCTGTATTCCCACTGGTAGGTTCAATAATAGTACCTCCAGGAGAGAGTTTTCCACTTTTCTCCGCTGTGTCAATCAGGTTAAATGCCGCTCGATCTTTAACACTTCCTGAAGGATTGAACATTTCCAACTTCACATATACTTCTGCCGCTCCTTCGGGAACCACACGATACAATCGGACGATCGGTGTCTGTCCTATAAGTTCTACTACACTTTGTACAATTGACATATATTTTTCAATCTCCTTTATGTATTTCAATATTCATATTAGTGATCATATCATTAAAAAGAAACGGAACCATCCTATCTAGGGTGGTTCCGTTTCTGCAATGAATATGTTCTATTCTATTATTGAGCTGAACCGAATTGGATCCAAGCTTTTTGAATTTCATCTACAGTTTGATCTTTCGTTGAGCTTTTACCGATATAGGCTTGCATCAATTCTCCGAACTTCTGATGGAATGTGTCTAGGGAATAGTTTATTGCTAAATCACCTGATTTATTCGTCTGAAGAATCTCATCCATTTGCTTAGGCATATCAAGTTCTGGAAGCGGAGCATCTTTGATCGGAGGAATTACCTTAGCAACTTCCGAGAACCATGATACACCATAATCTGAAGTATAGAGCCAATTAAAGAATTCTATTGTTTCATCTGCTACTTCTGAATCTTTGTAAATACGTAGCGCCTGATCAGATCCTGTAATAATCAATGATTGTTCAGCCTTCTCACTTACTGGATACCCCATAATACCGAATTCAGCGTCTGGGCTAATCTTCTTAATGGCTTCTTCATCCCATGCACCTTTACCTGTCAAAAATGCAGCTTCACCTGTAGCAAAGTCACTGATTTGAGCATTGCTGTCGCGTTCAAGTGGCTTATCTGTCCCGTGTTCCACAGTTAGATCAACAAATTTAAAGAAGCTATCGTATAGAACAGGATACTCGTTAAATGTTGTTTCACCTGCAATAAATTTGTTCACCAATTCTTGAGAAGTGATACCTGCATCCTCAGCAGCAGCATTTACGAAATGCTGGAATACATGTTTCCATACCCACCATTCTTTGTATGCATTTGCAAATGGTGTAATCCCTTTAGCTTCAAGTTTAATAATGGCATCTTCAAGTTCAGCTATTGTCTTAGGAACTTCTGTAATTCCTGCATCATTTAACAATGTTTTATTGTAAATGAGTGTGAATAAATTACCTTTGATAGGAAATCCGAGTACTTTACCATCTAATGATGTCATATTCTTGCGTACAGCATCTGTCATTGCTGCAGCAAGAGGCTCGTTGGTCAAGTCAGCACTATAATCTGCAAAGGTATCAATATCTCCACCAGCTGTCGTTTGAAATACATCCGGTGTACTACCTGCAGCAATTCTTGATTTAAGTACAGTATTGTAGTCGGCTTGCATAATTTCTAGATTAATCGTTACGTTAGGCTTTACCTTTTTGTACTCTTCAATATAGGCATTGAATGCTTCCGTATATTCTGGAGAAGCGGTGAACATGTTAATTTCAACTGGTTCCGATGAAGCCCCTTCTCCTGCATTGTTAGGTGAATCGGTATTCGTCTTATTGTTGCCATTTCCGCCACATGCTGCTAGCAGACCTACCATTAACACAAGACTAACCGTTAATGCTAACCATCGTTTCATCATAGATACGCCCCCGTCTTCTTTTATTTGCTATTGTGCTCTCGAGATCTATTCTAAAGAAAAAGGATGGGATAAGTAATGTAGATAAGTGAAATGATCAGGGTAAAAAAGTAATTTGATATTCTGAAGTTCACTATTATCCTTGCCATATTTGCATCCGGTATTCGGTTGGTGATATTGAATAATAATTACGAAAAGCCTTACTGAAGTAGTTCTTATCTTTGTAACCTAGCATCTCTGAAATCTCCAGAATCTTTAGGTTTGATTCTAGGAGAAGCTCTTTGGCCTTATCCATCCTAACTTTCTGCACATATTCATGAATGCCGTATCCATATTGTTGCTTAAATAGCTTCATAATATATTCTCTACTCAAAAAATACTTCTCTGTAAACGAGGATACTTTGAAATCTTCGAAATAATGACCGTCGATATAGTCTTTAATATCCTTGGGATCGAATATCGAATGAGTGGACGTAGATTTGCGAATGACGGCATTATAGTATTCGAGAATTTCAATTAGCAACGATGAAAACTGTTCAAAGTCCGCTATGTCTGCTACTATTCCCACCTTCCTCAAGTCGAATACTCCACCACGAGGTAGCTTTTCTGAAGAAACACCTAACTCTATTGCTTTATCATTGAGTAAAATTACAAATTCGTGGATCATCCGATCAGTATCCCCTAGGTTAAAATGACCCAGACCCTTCACCTTCTGTATAAATTCTTCAATAAAACTCCGAGCCTGATTCAGATTTCCAGCTTCTAAGGCATTACAGATAAATGGCATCCTCACCATGATGGATTGAATGTCCCTCGTCTCTGTTATATGACCCCAATTAGTTATAACCACTTCGTTAGGATCCAATAAATTAATAGTGCGAATTGCAGCTTGCCCCGATTCATAAGAGCCTGCTATATCCAATATATTTCCACAAGGTTTACCCATACCAACCAAGATCTTTATCCCAAATAGATCCTTTAGATTTGAAGCTATTTGCTTCATTAGATATGTGAATTGAAAAGACAATTCCTCCAAACTCCCACTATCCTTCGTACATATAGCAATCATCTCGCGTTCTTCCTTAGGATTGGAGAAGCTAAAAGTCTGAAGATCATTGCCTGTCAATTCACTAATAATATTATCCACGGCGAAATGGAGTAAGTTAGTATCGCTTTTAAATCGACTTATTCTTATGCTTTCTAAGTTTAGAATACGTATTACAGCAACACCAAATTTATGATCTGGATTAACCACCCCTATTAAGGGCAGAAGTGTCTCATTCGCATACTTTTTATAGCTTTTATCAATAAGCGACTGGTATATTTTTTCCTTCAACTTCGGCAAAGACATATTTAGTTTAATATTATTTGCAATGAACTCGCTCTTTTGTTCCCTCTTAGCTTCTAGTTGACCTACTGCTTTATATAGCGCCTGACTCAAATCCGCACGATTTACTGGCTTCAGTAAATAATCGGTCACCTTAGATCGAATGGCTTGACGTGCATATTCAAAATTATTGTAACCACTAATCACTATCGTTAATAATTCAGGATGTTGCTGCTCGACCACTTGGAGAAACTCCACTCCATCCATCTCAGGCATCTTCATATCCACAATGGCAATGTCAATCTTACAATCGTTCAGTATCTCTAGAGCAGTCTCCCCATCCGTAGCCTCCATAATTTGATTAATTCCCAATCCATCCCAATCTCCGAGAATACGAATGGCTTCACGTACAGGTTCTTCATCATCAATAATTAGAATGTTATACATTGTTGTTGCCTCCTAGCGGGATTAACATGTGCATTTCAGTTCCTAATGAATCTGTCCTTATCTCAAGATCAGCTTCTTCACCGTATAAAAGTTTTAGACGAGAATATAAATTTTTGAGACCAATATTCTCCTCGCCCCAATCTTCTCCATCTGCACTGAAGGATCTCAGAACTTCCTGTAATCGTTCAACTGACATTCCTGGTCCATTATCCTTCACGCTAATAACCGTATGAGTACTAGTCACGTTTGCTTGAATGATAATTAAAATTTGATTGGACACTTTCTCCACGGCATGTTTAACGGAATTCTCAACTAAGGATTGCACCGATAGTTTAGGAATTTGCAAATTTCTCAGATCCTCATCCCATTCAAACTTCACTTGTATCCTATCTCCGAACCTTGCCTTCTGTATCAATAAATAATTCTCGATATGTCTAAGCTCTTCTGTTGCTATAACGATATCTTTACCACTGATGCAGTATCTCAATGTTAGCGCTAATGCATCAACCATTTCAACAATATCAAGATGGTCACTCTTTAATGCCTTCGTTGAGATTGCTTGCAATGCATTATAAAGAAAATGTGGGTTAATCTGCGCTTCTAACGCTCTCAGAAGTGCATTTTTCTCCACTAATTTCATCTTATAGCGTTCATTAATCAACTCATTCGTTCGCTTAACCATGTCATTAAAGTGTCGATTTAAATAAGCAATTTCATCTTGGCCACGTACTTGTGCTACTGCATCGAATGTACCCGAACTGAATAGCTCCATTTGTCTAGATAGCTTCTTCAAGGGCTTAGTGATAGCATTTGCAGTCCATGTAACTAGAATAATGGCTACGATTAAAAACAAGAAACCAATAAAGTAACTCACGTTACGTGTTGTAGTCGCAGCTTCATATAGCATTCGGAGTGGTATTGGTTTAATCAGCTTCCAACCTATTTGCTCTCCAACATTATATACAACAAGATAACGATTCCCACCCACAGTCCAAGTTATACGTTCTCCTTCACCATTCGCGGTGGTATTTATAAACTCCTCATTCTGTGTTACTTCATAAAATCCAAGGTCATCTAAATAAAAAGGTCTATTGTTGGTATCTAACAACAATAGATGTTCTCCTTGGGTAAATGGAATATCCTTCACGATGTTCTCCATAGTAGATGAGTTAAGGCTAAATGAGATTACCGCTTGAGGTTCCCGTGATGCAATGGATCTTAATACACGGTGATATGCCATGAACGTAGAATCCGTATTGCCTTGGTATATTTCCTCTGTTTCGTCTGGTATAACGAAGGATTGAAACAACTGATTCTGCTTGTCCGTCATCAACTGCTTGTACCAAGACTGATTTATAATATCTGGATCTTCGATGACTCTTATACTAATATTATAGGCTTCTCTCGAGATATAATAATATTTATGTTCATCCACCAAATATAAATAAATCGCTTCCATATCCACCCGTGAGAAAAATAAATTTCGCAAATAATCCTCCAAGAACATTCGCGACGAGTAATCATCTGCTTCATTCTGGATAGCATTCATGATTTCATCATATTGAATCTGAGGTAATGACAGCTGTTCGATACCTTCTAAATATTCCTCCAGCTTCTGATTCACCAACAGCAATGTATTGTTAGTACTCGCGATACTATTATTCACAGACTCCTTCCGAATCATTTGATAAGAGATCAAGGTTAGAGATGTGACTATAAGTATAATAATCGACGTAAATAGCAAAATAAGCTTATTCACTAATCTTTTTGAGATTCTGTTAGTGAATTTAGTATGGATTTTCAAAATTTTTCTCATAATAAACCAATACACCTTCCCATCTAATACAGTTCACTTTTTTACCCCTAACTGTTTTCATATCTCTATTCTTGAAGTCCAACCCCGATCTTATAATGAATATATCCTAAAAGATCTGATTGTGTATTGATTATAGTTCAGACCAAAGAGAAGGGAAAGAGGTGCGTTATGAAGAAACTTGGAAGAAAGTGGACAGAGAAACTGGAGTTCGGAGCTTTTACTATTCCTGTTCTTTTATGTATTATAACTATTTTCTATATTCCATTTGCAATGACTATTCGATACTCGTTGATGAAGTGGAACGGTATTTCTAAAAACCCAACGTTTATTGGATTAGACAATTTCAAACAAATATTCAGTGGTGACACCAACTTTACGAATGCAGCTTTGTTTACTATTAAATATGCGATTCTCTACATTGTTATTGTCAATGTACTCGCTATTCTACTGGCTCTCGTTCTGGATATGAAGCTTAGAAGTACTACTTGGTTACGAACAGCATTTTTTATCCCTTATATCTTAAGTTTAGTCATTGTCGGTTTTATTTGGAAATTCATTTTTATGCAAGGATTCGAATCCCTTGGAGATAGTACGGGATGGGCGATCTTTGATCTCAGTTGGCTTGGAGAACCAGGACTTGCCTTTGTATCTATACTTGCAGTTTCAATATGGCAATCTATCGGATTTTACTTGGTGATATATATCGCTGGGCTACAATCTGTACCAGAGGATTTGAAGGAGGCCGCTACCGTCGATGGGGCTGGACCGATCAGAAAGTTCTTTAGTATCACACTTCCATTATTAGCTCCTTCCATTACAATCTCTGTCTTTATGGCATTGACGAATTCAATCAAGGTCTTCGACGTAATTCTCTCCTTAACAGGGGGCGGTCCTGGAGGGACAACGTATAGTATCGCTTATGACATTTATCGCGACACCTTCCAGAATAACCTCTATGGTTACGGAACAGCTAAGGCATTGATTCTCTTTGTAGCCGTGCTGATTATTACTGTCATTCAACTGGCATTCTTTAAGAGTAAGGAGGTTGAAGCATAATGAGAAGCAAACATACACCTAAACGATTAATCTTAGAGATTGTAATGGTTATCGTATCTCTATTGTTCTTGTATCCTTTATTTCTAACGATTATCAACTCGTTCAAGAGCTTCTCTGAGGTCATGACTGACGTTATTGCACTTCCAAAATCGTTTACTCTTGAGAACTATACGTACGTATGGAAGTACATCAATTATCCACGACTATTCACGAATAACTTGATTATTACAGTGGTAGGACTAGCAGGTATTATACTTGTTGCTTCCATCGGTTCCTATAAGCTAGCTAGAACAAAATCAAGAATGAGTAATTTCATTTACATGTTATGTATTATTCCAATACTCATCCCTTTTCAATCCATTATGCTCACCGTGTTACAGGTGGCTAAACAATTACATCTTTCCAATAGTACCTGGGGGCTTGGCATACTCTATTGGGGATTTGGTGCTCCACTAGCTCTATTTATTTATCACGGTTTCGTGAAAGGAATTCCTAGAGAAATTGACGAAAGTGCAACTATAGATGGAGCCTCAGGGTTTCGATTGTTCTTCTCTGTCATTTTCCCACTCCTTAAGCCTGTCACAGCTACCATTGTCATTATCGATGTGATGTGGATCTGGAACGATTTCTTGCTCCCATTGCTCATGGTCAATGGTTCACCTTCAACGAAGACACTGACACTTGCTGCTTATACCTTCGTTGGGCAATATACATCTGACTGGCAATATGCGATGACAGCTATGGTGATGGCTGTGTTGCCTTCGATCATTGTGTTTATCTTCTTACAGAAGTACATTGTAAAAGGTGTTGTGTCTGGGGCTGTAAAAGGTTAGTCACATAACCTGAACAATATTTATTGAAAAAAACAAAGCCCTACTCTCTCACATATAATGAGGAAGTAGGGCTTTCGGGTATTTATAACGACTCATCTTCTATCGGGAAGTCTGTGACCTTTTCCAGCTACGAAAGAATAATCCTAGCGAAATTCGTGCGCAAACAAGTGAAATAGCTAAAAATAACAATGCCCAGAATACCGCTGGAACGGGTGTCCACTTCGCTAGGTTGGTAGCATCTCCTGCACTCTTACCTAGTAGAGAATTAATCACAAGAAACAACGGTCCTAGTACAGATTCTTCTAATGTTAGGAATGCCAACAATCCATAGTAAATATTCCGCAGCATAGAAGGTAAGTACAACATGATCATATTTAGGATAATGAACCCAACCAACCAGATCACACCGTATCCCTGATGTACAAAGAATACAATCATTAGTAGTGCAATGATCGTTAGCATCACCAATCCCCACTTCTGACGTCGCTTATTCATCCAATGGAACAGCAATAGCGCGATAAATGAAGCAATAATATAACCAGCCAGCCCCGTAAGAACAGCACTCCATGTAGAGGTTATTGTAGAATAAGTCACACCACTATGATCAGCATTCAATTCAATGGATAGTACACGTCCAGATGTTAACAATGTTACTACCGCATGAGCAAATTCATGAATCATCGTATCCATCGTTCGGAACAAATAGCTCATTGGAATAAAGCGTGTCAAGATGGCCGAGCCGAGCAGTATAACAATTGTCTTCAGCCATTTATTCATAGCATGCTCCCTTTCCGCAACCACACTTTAGTCTCATCTTTCATTGTAATAGTAGTGAGCACCAGGTTCAACATTCATTCATATATTTCAAAGTAAAGAGCCACTAACACAAGGGATCCTCCCATGTATTAACGGCTCTTTGATTATTATATACCTAGGAGAATCAATTTCATAATTACGCATATCTATTCAGATGAAACTATTAAGTTGCATAGCTGATTATGAAATTGATTCCAACTAACTGAATTCATTATTCGATTCCAGCAATCCATTCATTCACTTTTGCTTCATTCGCAGCAATCCATTTCTGTGCAGCTTCTTGCTCCGTCATTCCTCCAGCAATATCAATCATAACCATCTCCATATCAGCTGGTGTCCATTCAAATTGATCTAGGAATTGATAAGCAGCAGGTTGATCTTCTTTCAGACCTAAACGTACAAGTGTATGAATCTGCTCACTTCCACCAAATATACCTTTAGAGTCATCTAAGTATTTCAGATCCATATCAGCGAACATCCAATGAGGAGTCCATCCCGTCACAACAATAGGTTCTTGATTAGCGTAAGCATCTTGAAGTACCTTAACCATTGCGGCCGAAGAACTCTCTAATAAATTCCAATCTTTTAATCCATAATCTACGATAGCTGTCTCCGCTTGCGTCATAATACCCGCTCCTGGTTCAATTCCTGTAATGGTGTGGTCCAATGTTTCCCCTACATCCGCTTTCGCTAGATCCTCAATTGATGTTATATCCATATAACTAGGTACGACCAATCCATTCTTGGTTCCGTCTAGATTCACTCCAAGATCCTCGAATTTGTCTTTATTCGGTTCATAGTAGTTCTCACCATGAGTACTTGGTAACCATGCAGCTACCATCGCATCTGCACTTCCATCTGCAATACCTATGTACATAGGCCCAGCATCTACCTGTAGCATTTCAACTTTGTAATTCAATTTACTTTCCAATACTTCCTTAACTACATTCGTACTGGCAATTTCAGAATCCCAAGCTACATATGCTAGTGTGAGTTCTTTATCCTTATTAGCTTCTGTTGCGTTCCCATTGTTGCCTGCTGGTTCATTTCCATTACCATTCGTAGAACAACCTGCAAGTACCAAAGTTATCGCTATAAATGCCATTAATAATATATTTATTTTCTTCTTCATCATATTACAATCACTCCTTCTTTTTTCTCTTAGCTAATTTTTGTGTCATTCGATCTAACATAATGGCTAGTACAACCACTGCTAGACCCGCTTCCGTTCCAACTCCTGTTTTCGCTTGTGTCACTGCTCTATATACATCAGCACCAACGCCTTGCGCACCAATCATGGAGGCAATAACTACCATTGATAGCGATAACATAATCGTCTGGTTAATTCCGGCCATAATCGTTGGAACCGCAATAGGCAGTTGAACTTTAATTAATTTCTGCATCGGTGTAGAACCAAAGGCATCTGCTGCCTCTACTAAATCTTCAGGAACCTGACGGATCCCTAAATTCGTTAATCGAATCGTAGGTGGGATAGAGAATATAACCGAAGCTACAACACCAGGTACAACACCTAGTGAGAAGAACGCAACGGCAGGTAATAGATATACAAATGCAGGCATCGTCTGCATGAAATCTAGTACAGGTGTAATCACATTCTGGACTTTCTTATTTCCTGCACAGAGGATACCAATCGGTACACCCAATACAATCGAAATAAATGAAGCCGTTAATACCAGAGCAAGCGTATCCATCGTATGTTCCCAGTAACCTAGATTAAGAACAAGAAGTAAACCGATTAGTGTGAACACACCCATTTTCATTCTGCCAATCCAGAACGCTAGAAGGGTAAATAACACAATCATTACAAGTGGAGGTAAGAAATTAAATCCATCCGCTAAACCATTAACTACACTACCCACAACAAGCTTGACGAAATCAAAAAATGGTTCGAAGTTAGTCTCTAGCCAGCTTTCTAGTCCTTCTACCCATTCACCAATAGGAATTTTGGGTACATTCATTGAGGACCACCTTCTTCCGTTTCATTGTTCCCACTCAATGCTGCAAGGACAGCTCCTCTGATCACGATACCCACTAATCTTTTGCGGTCATCAATTACGGCTACAGGGATTTTGGTGCTACTCACAACGTCAAATAACTCTACTAGCAGTACATCAGGGGATACAATCGGTGTATCACGAATAATAATACTCTCTAATGATTGTCCCATCCTAACAGCTGTCACTGCATCCTCCGCTGTCACAACTCCAAGCAACTGACGGGTCTTATCTACAACATAGAGATTGGAGATACTTCGCTCACGCATAAGCTGTAACGCAACTCTTGGCCCGCGGTCCATTGCAATCGTTTCTGCGCGAATCATCACATGTGCTGCTGTAAGTACTTTGGATAAATCTACATTCTCCACGAATCTCTCCACATAATCATTAGCTGGACTCATTAAGATTTCCTCTGGTGATCCAATCTGCACGATTGCCCCATCTTTCATCAATGCAATTCGATCCCCAATACGTAATGCCTCATCTAAATCATGTGTAATAAAAATAATGGTCTTCTTCATATTGGCTTGTAGCTCTAATAACTCATCCTGCATATCTTTACGTATCAAGGGATCCAATGCACTGAAAGCTTCATCCATCAATAAGATCTCCGGGTCGTTAGCTAAGCCACGTGCAAGACCAACTCGCTGTTGCATCCCACCGCTTAACTCATCTGGACGTTTATCCTCTAGACCACCCAATCCAACTAGAGCTAATGACTCTTTGGCTTTCGTACGTCGTTCTTCTTTTCCAACACCTTGTACCTCTAGTCCATATTCCACATTCTCTAATATGGTGCGATGCGGGAATAATGCAAATTTCTGAAAAATCATACTTATTGACTTACGTCTTATTCCCCGCAATTCTTCTTTACTCATTCGGACAATGTCCTTACCATGGATAAGTACTTGTCCCGCTGTCGGCTCAATCAGACGATTCAACAATCTAACTACCGTTGATTTCCCGCTACCCGACAGACCCATAATAACGAAAATTTCACCAGGTTCTATGGAAAAATTGACCCGATTCACACCTACAGTTAATTTGGTTTCCTTTGCAATACGCTCTTTAGACCAGCCTTGATCCATTAAGGAGAAAGCTCTTCTCGGATCATTTCCGAACACCTTAGTCAATCCTTTGACCTCTATTATTGCCATTATGACTCCCCCTTTCTTAATCATTGAAACAAATTTTGGCACTTTTATAGTGTAAACCCCAAGAAATATAGGGTCAAAACGCAAAACACTTCGTAACGTACGTACAGTTATTACTATACGAACTTTACCAACCGTATTCTCTGTCTAGCTTACAAATCCTTCATAGCTTCATTCTTTACTTTTCAACATCTTTTTTCTACAATGAATGCTGTAGATATTGTTTCCGCTTTAAGCAGGCGTTATTCTAAGGGAGAGTACAACATGACAACATATGATGGATTAAATGAAGAACAAATAAAAGTGATCGAGAAATCACGCCAACGCGTTGTAGATTCTATAGGAACGAATATGGATCTTTATGGGGTCACCATGTCCATTGGTCATTTGTACGGCAATATGTACTTTCATGATGGTCCAGTTACACTAGATCAGATGGGACAAGAAATGGGCATGAGCAAAACTAGTATGAGTACAGGCATGCGTACATTAGTAGATCTCAAAATGATTAATAAGGTATGGGGCAAAGGATCTCGAAAGGATCTATATGAGGTAGAGAGAGACTGGCACCAGAACTTTACAGATTACTTCTCAATCAAATGGCGTAAATCAATGGAAATGAATATTAATTCTTTACACAAATCGTTAGCTGAAATCAAGAAGTTACGTGAAGAATACAGCGATCAAGATGCTGTAGTTGCCCATGTCGACATGGATATCGAAAAAATGAATCACGCTGTTCATTATTACAGATGGTTAGGTCACTTTATAGATGCTTTAGAAACTGGGAAAATATATGACTGGATTCCAAAAGTAGAAGAATAACGATTTATCGACCCGAATAACAAAGAAACCACAAATACCGTCCTTCATATAGGGCGGTATTCATAGTTTCGAGCGAATCATGAGACTCTTATGAAAATTTGTTATAACTAACAAACTCACCTACTGGTTTACGATATCCACGTGGTCTTTGACTACTTGTATCTTCTTTACCAATCGTGATCATCAACGCTGATACATACGTGTCTGGAATATTCAATAATGAACGAATCTCCTTGGGATCGTAGGCCGTCATCGGGCATGTATCCCAACCTCTTTCCTTCGCAGCTAGCATGAACAGCATTGCAGATATGCTTGCACCCCGAATAGCGTCTTCTTGAATAAACGTTTCCCCTTTACCTTCATAGAACGAAGCCACTTCTTCTGATGTCGCATCATATTCCTGTTTACTCATAATACCTAAGTTAAGTAGCCCCTCATTGATTCTTCCTGCGTCCTTATAGGCATCCTTCTTCCCTAGGACTAGAATGACAGCAGAGGCTGTTTTTATTTTAAATTGCTTATTAGCTGCTAAATATATACTTTCCATGATCTCTGGGTCTTTCACCACAACATAATGGGCCTGTTGCAGATTAAATGCGGAGGGTGCGTATTTTACAAGGGAGAATATTTCTTCCAACTCTTTATCGGGTATCTCCACACCTGCGATAAATTTATTGGCAGATCTACGATCTTTTACGATTGAAGTGAAATCACTCATTGTTTGTTCCTCCTAATTTCATAAAAAGCCTTCATTAGAATTATCTTTAATTAAAGATACTCTAAAATAGTGGATTCGTCAACCTGTTTTCTCACTACATCAATGCACTTCATTTCATTCGATCGAATAAATACCATGACCATTGGGGTAACCTCTATCCTATTGATACTAATTGTACTTAATCATAAGTAACGTCTTTTGCCCATGTCACTTTTTAGAAGG
The DNA here is from genome assembly GCF_001857945.1 of Paenibacillus crassostreae. NCBI lineage: Bacteria > Bacillati > Bacillota > Bacilli > Caryophanales > Paenibacillaceae > Paenibacillus > Paenibacillus crassostreae. Next base: position 2,876,119 of record NZ_CP017770.1, on the reverse strand, counting down.
AGATTTCAAATCATGAAACGCAATCAAACGATGATGCAGTTCTTCGAATGGCATATCGAAGCAGATGGATCCCATTGGAACCGCCTAAGAGATATTACGCCGGAGTTAAAGGCTGCTGGCATAACCACAATCTGGATTCCACCGGTTACCAAAGCCCTATCCAGCAACGATACCGGTTATGGCGTTTATGATCTCTATGATCTGGGAGAATTCGATCAAAAGGGGGCAATCCGAACCAAATATGGTACGAAGCAGGAACTCATTAATGCTATTGTATCTTGCCACGAACAGGGTCTTCTGGTTTATGTAGATCTCGTCATGAATCATAAAGCGGGTGCGGATGAAAAGGAGACCTTTCAAGTCATCGAGGTAGCTGGCAACAATCGCACACAAGATATATCGAAGCCTTTCGATATTGAAGGATGGACTAAATTCACATTTCCAGGGCGTGGCAATCAATATTCTTCATTCAAATGGAACTATGATCATTTCAACGGTACAGACTATGATGCCCGTAACAATCGAAGTGGTGTATTCCGCATCATCGGTGAGAACAAACATTGGAATGAACATGTTGCCCATGAATTTGGTAATTATGATTACTTAATGTTCGCGGATATTGACTACAATCACCCTCAAGTGAGAGAAGAAATGATCTCATGGGGTAAGTGGCTCACTTCAACATTATCTTGTAATGGTTACCGGTTAGATGCTATCAAACATATCAACCATGACTTCATTAAAGAATTCGCAAAGGCCATGGTCCATGAACATGGAGAGGACTTCTATATCGTCGGTGAATTTTGGAACTCCAATCTATCAGAATGTCAACAATTTCTGAATACGATTGACTATACGATGGATCTATTCGACGTATCCCTTCACTACAAATTGCAAGCTGCATCGCATGGTGGGAAGTCATATAATCTCGCTACTATTTTTGACGATACACTTGTCCATTCCCATCCCATGAACGCTGTAACTTTTGTTGATAACCATGACTCTCAACCCCATGAATCCCTAGAATCCTGGGTCCAAGATTGGTTCAAGCAAAGTGCGTATGCTCTTATATTACTAAGAAAGGATGGTTTTCCTGTCGTCTTCTACGGTGACTATTATGGGATTGGTGGAAAGGAACCACTTCAGGGGAAACGCATGGCCATCGACCCATTGCTTTATACACGTTACCATAAGGCTTACGGTGAACAGCAAGATTATTTCGATCACCCCAACACCATTGGTTGGGTTCGTAGAGGCATACCCGAAATAGCCGGTTCAGGATGTGCCGTTGTCATATCTAACAGCGATCAAGGTGAAAAGCGGATGTATGTAGGAGAACATCATGCAGGAGCAAAATGGATCGATTATACCCAGAATAGAAAAGACGAAATCACCATTGCACAAGATGGCTTCGCAACCTTCCCAGTCATGGGTGGTAGTGTCTCCGTATGGGCAGGTCCGAAGGAAAGTCACGGATAACATTAATAACAAAGACACTAGACCATACAATCTCTAGTGTCTTAGCAACGATATGAAGTCAAGCCTTTCTTTGAACTGGAATCCATACCTCACATTTAGAATCTATTTGGTGATTGTCCATCCCGTTCTACTTCTTCAGCACAGCAACCGTAAAGTTAATCGCCTCTAGAACCTCTTTGACAAAGGGGATATTCTCCTTCTCCCATTCCGCAGGGCTGTCCATTCCGTATTCATCAACATACTCCAATAATTGAGATGCAGCCGCGTGCAGAGATGCGCCTTTCAACGCCGATTTCCCTCGTAACACTTGAACCGCAATCTTCATGGCTTTAGATGTATCCTTGATAAAGGGATACTCGTCCCGCTCCCAAGCCTTCGCATTGTCCATATCATAGACAGATATCCATTTCTCAATTAACTGTGCAGCTCTTGTTACATCCATTTGACTCATATGTTGGCACTCCATTCTTATCGTCTATTGTATTTCAAAATTATCCTAATACTTCCTCTCATCTTATCACGCCACACCTACACATTTCGTACTTTTTTTTGCTTTTATTAGCTTTTACAGATATGGTTGAAGATATGATACGTTAATGAAAAGGATGGGAAGTTATTGAACACAGATAAAATGACACCAACATTTATATATACATTTGCAGCTAGCCAAGATGAACACTCTTTGTGGGGATTAGAAATGCGTTCCCTATTCGGACAAGAAACCGACTCTTTCATTATGAAAAGCGATCTAAATATAGACCCCAATCGCAGTCCCTTTATCAAGGAACAGATTGAGGTCATGTATGAAGGAGCGAACATGGCAGATATTCTGAAGCAAGTAGAAGACATCGTATTACATGAGGAGACATTCAAAGTTATTTTCGTGAAAATCAACGACCTCTCAGAAGAGGATAAAATACCTTATGAAGATAGACGTCTTATGGAGAGAGACTTGGGACTACATATCGATGCTGAAGCGGATGTACATAACCCTGATCATGTGTTCGGGTTCGTCACCTTAGGTGGACGCTGGTATTTCGGAAAGTATCGTACTAATGATGCCGTATGGTTGCTCCATATGAAGAAGCCTCGTAATTATTCCATTGCACTCGGAACACGTCTAGCTAGAGCTGTCGCTAACATTGCTGTTCCTAATCCGATTGGCGTTCAAGCGATAGATCCCTGCTGTGGTATTGGAACTGTATTGGTAGAGGCACTCTCCATGGGGATCAACATTGTTGGGCGTGATATCAACCCACAAATTGTCCAAGGAGCTAGGCAGAACATTGCTCACTTCGGGTACACTAGCGAAGTTACCTTCGGGGATATCTCCGATATCAATGAATCTTACGATGTAGCTATTCTCGATATGCCTTATAATCTATTCTCGACAACAACGCCAGAGGAACAGTTATCGCTCCTCCGGCATGCTCGTCGAATCGCAAATAAAGTCATTGTGATCACAATTGAAACAATCGATGACATGATAACAGAGGCTGGGTTTGTTATTACGGATCGTTGTACCGCTAACAAAAGATCGTTCGCTAGACAAGTCATCGTTTGTTCATAACATGTCTCTTCCTAGTCTTTCCACCAAACAGACTTCGGATAGCTCGATGATCCAATCCATACCGTTTCCCCAATTCTCGGTGTTGCGATGGCAACATTCCGCTCTTGAGCAGCTTTCAATGCACGTTCTATGGGATCAGTCCAGTCATGTAATGCCAAGCTGAATGCCCCCCAATGGATGGGAATCATGAGCTTTCCTTTAACATCAACCTGTGCCTGAACCGTTTGTTCGGGCATCATATGAATCCCGGACCAGCGTTCATCATATTGACCACATTCCATCAATGTAATATCAAAGGGACCATATAAATCTCCGATTTCCTTGAAATGCGGACCATAACCTGAATCACCACTGAAAAAGATCCTTGTCGATTGCCCATCGATTACCCAGGAACACCACAACGTGGTATCGCTATCCATCAATCTTCTTCCTGAGAAATGCCTTGCAGGTGTACTCACCAACGTGAGTCCCTCAAAGCTCACCTTATCCCACCAATTAAGCTCTGTAATCTTCTCCGTGCTTACGCCCCATCTTTCTAAATGAGCACCTACACCAAGTGGGACAAAGAAGTGTTTCACTTTGCCTTTCAATTGCATAATCGAACCATAATCGAGATGATCATAATGATCATGTGATAGCAGAATTGCATCTATTTGTGGTAATTCTTCGATCTCAATAGGTAGTTTTTTACTATATCGTTTACCGCCAAAGAGTGGAAATGGTGATGGTGCCCTTCCTAACATCGGGTCTAACAGCAATGTCAGTCCCTTCACTTCCACTAACAATGCCGAATGTCCAAACCATGTAATCTGAGCCTCTTGTAACCCTTTCTTTCTTATATGTTGTAAAGACTCTACCGGTAATGGCTCACGAGGTTTGCCTTGAGGATTTCCCTTGATAAAATCTCTTAGGATAGAAATTGTCCCTTTGAAGCTTCGATCCACCGTATTCGGAATTTGATTGACGAACTTACCTTTAGAGTAATTAGCAGGCTGACTTACTTTATGACGTATTCGTACAGAGGAATTCCCACCAAATGTAGGGTAATATTTCATAACACAGTAAACTAAAGCCATAATCACAATTAGGCTACACAATATAATTACAACAACCTCCATGCCCATCCACCTCAGCTTTCTTCATTTCAATCAGCTATTATATAGCTCAGTCATCATTGTTTTACGCATTCGTTCCACCTATATCAGTATAATGGATGATCTAGTAGTAATAAGTCAATTGTGATCGCTTTGTATGTAAAATTTATAGCCCTAACTCTAACCATTACAAAAAGAGCGCCCATTGGACGCTCATTGATAATTATGTACAACTACCACTTAACCCTGTAGAGCAATTTTATATTCGACCTAATCACCCATAACCTGACTCTCAATCCAATTAACAACTTCATTGGAAGGAATAGGTTTACTAATGAAATACCCCTGAACCTTATCACACTTCAATTCTTTCAACAAGGACAATTGTTCCTCTAATTCAACACCTTCTGCTACAACCTCTAATCCCATATCATGTCCAACTGAAATAATAGAACTTGTAATCGATATATCACCATTTCGACCTAGAAAACTATCTATAAATGATTTATCAATTTTCAAGGTTGTAATGGGTAATTGGCGCAAATAACTTAAGGAAGAATACCCTGTTCCAAAATCGTCTAAAGCGATCGCGATTCCTTTCTCTCTTAATAATTGTAATTTGGAAATATTTCTCTCTAAAGATTCCATGATAATGGATTCGGTGATCTCCAACTCCAGATACTCGGGGCTAAGACCAGTCTCTTCTAGTACCGTTAACACCATGCTTGTGAAAGCATCCTGCATCAATTGCACAACAGAAATATTGACAGATACACGGTATCCTTCATATCCTTGATCGTGAATATTTTTAATAAATACACATGCCGTCCTAAGCGCCCATTCGCCGATAGGGATGATCAGCTGACAATCTTCAGCCACCTTAATAAAGGTCAATGGCGATACAAAACCAAGTTCAGGATTATTCCAACGAATTAAAGCTTCGAATCCATACGTCTCTCCATTATGCAGATTAACTTGAGGTTGATATTGAAGGGAGAATTCTTGGTTCGTAATAGCATCTCTTAGATGACTCTCAATCACCATTCTTTCATTAAAGGAATCCTGCATCTTTTGATTATAAAAGACATATTCCCCTAAATGATTCGACTTTGCCTTATACATAGCCACATCTGCATTCATCAGGAGATCCTCAATATTTAACCCGTCCTCTGGATATTTAGCAATCCCTATACTTGCTGAAATATGTACTTGGCTCTCAGACAGCACAAAAGGTTCCTTAATGGATTGAATTAAGATCTCCGTAAATGTAATGACTTCATCATCTCCTTCAATATGAGTTAGTAGTATGACGAATTCATCACCACCAAAACGGAAGAACGCCTGATTCCCATCTGACAAGCTATTCAATCTTTCGCTAACCTTTACCAATAATTGATCCCCATACGTATGCCCCATGGAGTCATTGATATTCTTGAAATGATCAATATCCATAAATAATACAGCTGCCTTTATATCTACACCCTGCTCAACAAATCTTCCAAATTCGTTTTTTAATGATACTCGATTTGGCAACTCTGTTAATGCATCATGATACGCAAGTTCATGTAATTTTCGTTGCGATTGTTTCAATAATTCAATGTCTGTAATAGAGCCTGCCATTCGATAGATTTCTCCATTTGCATCGAAGAGAACTCTCCCTCTAACGAGAAACCACTTGTACACACCATTAGCTTGCATCATACGAATCTCACACTGATAAAATTCACTTTTACATAGCTTATGTTCTTCTAACGACTTCAAATACATTCTTAGATCATCTGGGTGAATCCGATCGGTAACCATCAAAGATTCAGAAATCCTACCCTCTTCCATCAACAATTCACGCCATCGCTGAGAATAAAAGTATTCATTCGTAAGATAGTCAATATCGCAGATTCCATCATTCGTAGCTTCTGTGATCAGGCGATACCTTTCTTCACTCCGTGAGAGGATTCCCTGATTTTCAACTAGCTTATCATATTGCTGTGTGAGTTCATCCTGTAACGCCGTGAGTTCCTCGTAGGTTGCTTCTAGCTCCTCATAACTCTTTTGTAGCTCCAGCTCAACTTCTTTCCGATCTGTTATATCTGTCATGGAACCTGCAAAACGTGTGTTAACACCATTGCGATCCCGCATCACTTTACCTCTTGCTTGAAACCACGTATAATTCCCTGACTTGTTCAACATCCGATATTCATTATAATAATACTGAGAGCTTCCCTCTAAATGTTCCTTTCTCTGCATGACTTCCCCCAGAATATCATCTGGATGAATGATCCGCATCCATCCCCCACGAGCCTCATTAAGCTCGCCCTTCTCATAACCTAATATTTCATACCATATATCTGGGAAGTAATACTCATCCGTTGCCATATCTACATCCCAAATAACAGCATCCGACCCATTGGCAGCAAGGGCAAATCGCTCATTGCTTTCTATCAGTTTTTTCTTTACTTTTTTAACTTGCTTAATATAAAATATCAGACTGCCTATCAGTAAAACTAGAACCACAAATACACTAATGGTACTGATCACAAGAACCTTATACTCTTCATAAAAGGAAAACGGCTTATTTATCACTTCGCTACCATCCGGCAGCTTGCTTAATGGGATGTTAAAGCGCTGAAGTTGTTCATAATCAACAACATTTCGACTTGTATTCTCGGTTATAAAAGGAATCTCATTAGGATTGTCTCCTTGAAGGATTTGAATTGCCAAATCTGCGGTACTCTTACCTAAAAGATAACCACTGAGCATATCCCCACCGATAGCACCATGATTTAAAGTGTAATCATAAATGCTATACATGGGAACTGCACTATTAGCACTCAATTCGCCGTAAAATTGCTCATACTCCATCGTTGTACCGGTAGCATCACTATAATAGGTCGTTACCAATAGAATACTGTCTGAATCAAGCTTATCAACTTTATTCATCAATTGGTTATAGCTAAGATTATTAAGTGGATAAACAGAAATTGGAATCCCCATGTTATAGAGCTTATCTAAGACAAGTCGCCCCGTAGAAATGCCGCTCTCCGAATTATCAAACAATACAAATACATTCTTAATGGATGGATCAATCTCCAGGGCCATATTAATCGTACCCGTTGGATCGATCGCTTCAATGATACCTGTGATATTATCACGATTCTGGATAATTTCATCTACTCCAGTCTGATTGACTCCGCTAAATACAATAGGTGCATCATCGAGTAATTCTTCTCGATGGCGGATTGCGAAATCCAATGCCACATCATCATTAGCGATAATCATATCAATAGAGACACCGTTATATTTATCCTTTATTCTTTCATAAAAATGCTCATGAGTTGACTCACTAGGATCACGCTTCCAGTCCATATATTCCGTATAGAGGACTGTTGTCAACTCAGATGTCTTCATCGTGTCTGAAATAGCATTCGTCACATCATCTGTCCATGCATACCCCTTATGATACGAGTTAATGATTAGGATATTCTTCCGTGGTATTTCCTCTCTATTCGTAGCAGATACAGTCGTATATGGCGCTATACTTATCAATAGGAATAGAACGATAAATATCTTGATGCCTATGCATTTAAGTCTAGCCATAAATCGATTTCCTCCATCTGTCTCCATTTAATAAGCAATCATAAAATCATGATGCGTAAATTGTCGAACCTTGCACTATCCTCAACTAATTCGTTAACTTCTAGCGTTCTTCCTTCTTATACACAAAAAAAAACATCTGAATCTTTAGACCCAGATGGAAATATTCAACGATATCCTCTTTTTCTACTGTCATACACTATTTCGGTATACATAAATCTTGGTTCGATACATATCTCTACATGTAATAATCTCGTCAGGTTGCCAGTCAGGTAATGCAAAACATATACTGATAACCATCGACTCTGGAGTTAGCTGTTCATAGAGAATATTACTCAAGCTCTTCATCGCCCCAGGGTATAAATAACAAAGTACTACATTAGCATTCGTGTACGGATAATTGTACAGATCGCCACGAACAAAAGTAACATTCTTCTGTTGGCTAAATCTTACTAAGAGTCTAGATACCCATAAAGGAATAGATGAATTCTCAATCCCAACAATCTGCCAACCCTTCGTATTCTTGGATACATCAAATGCAAGCGTTCCCCAACCTGAACCTGCTTCTACAAGTAGTCCCGGTTCTGTTACTTCATTGATCTTAGCTATAACAGCTCGTCTAACATAGGCGGATGAAGGCATAGGTGAAATCCCATTCTTCCAGCTAGTCAATACAATCGATATGACCGCTATCAGAACAGCCACTGCCAGTATACCCGATCCTATTCCATAGAGAGTGACTGCCATGAATGGGTTCCCTCCTTACTTCGGGCGTTCAATATCAAAGATTTCACCAATTTTGGCGTAGCTATTTCCTGCCAAGCGACTTACTGCCTTTAATCCATGAGGATCAATTCGTCCATTCTCCGTTATCTCATCTGCGATATGATATTGAACAACTCTACCAACGATTAGATCACAACCGGGGGAGTTCGTCCCTCCCAATTCTAAGATATGCTCCAGAACACACTCGAATCGTACCTTCGCTTCTTGAATACCAGGTACTTCAACCTTTTCACTAGTTACCGGTGTAAGCCCCGCCAATGTAATTTCACTTTCATCTGGTGGCAGGCTAGCGGCTGTCTGATTGATCTTCTCGACATTATCTTCGTCAACGATATGGATTACGAATTGTTGCAAATCCATAATATTGCGTGTCGTATCTTTTCGCTGCCCGCCAGTGCGCTGGATTGATAGTGAGATCAGTGGCGGATTAGAGGATACAATATTGAAATAGCTAAAAGGTGCTCCATTTAACGTTCCATCTTTAGCCAAGGTTGTAACAAATGCGATAGGTCGTGGAATAATGCTGCCTATCAACAATTTATAATTATCTCTTTCTGAAATTATAGATGGATCAATCGCTAGCAATATGATCACTCCTTATTTTGTTAATCTATTACCCGAACTTCAATCGGAATCAACTCTTGTTCAAGTCTTGCGCGATATTCTTCATATTGTGAGGGTAGCATCAATTGTTCACCCATTGTTTCTAGCGACTCATCATGTACAAAACCTGGTGGGTCCGTAGCAATTTCGAATAATATATCTCCTTGCTCCTTGAAATATATGGCGTTGAAATAATTTCTATCCTTCACAGGTGTTACCCCATATCCCTGACTAGCGATATGTTCTCTCCAAGCCAATTGATCCTCATCATCCTTGGCACGCCATGCTATATGATGGACCATACCGACACCCATTTGACCCCGTCCACTGGACGTTAATTTCAGATCAATTACATTTCCAATATCACTTGTTGAGCGAAAGCGAATTAGATCTCCTTCTTGTCCAACGAGTTCAAGTCCCATAACCTTTTCTAGTAATTCAGCTGTTTTGTCTGGTTGAGTAGATAATAACGTTGCCCCACCAAATCCTTTGATAGCAACATCAGCTGTCACTTTTCCAAAAGTCCACTCATTCTTGGCTCCTTCTTCTCGTTCCACGATTTCTAAATGAAGACCATGAGGATCATCGAATATTAAATATTGCTCACCGAAACGTTCCAACCTAGTGGTAGAAACCTGATATTCCTTCAGTCGATCTTCCCAAAATTTCATGGCCCCCACAGGAACAACATAAGAGGTTACACCGACCTGCCCATCACCTATTCTACCTTGTCGCGCACCCGCCCAGGGGAAAAAGGTTATGATTGTTCCAGGTTTCCCTCCCTGATCACCGAAATAAAGGTGATAGGTTCCTGGATCATCGAAATTAATTGTCTTTTTCACTAAACGTAATCCTAAAACACCTGCATAAAAATCAACATTTTCCTGTGGATGCCCCACAATCGCAGTGATGTGATGAATACCCATCATTTTATTTATCATCATAATAGTCCCCTTTTCAATATTATCAACATCTGATTATATCTTTAATCAAGTAATCTTTATTTTGAGATAATAGTAACAACAACCTTTCATTCTGTCAACATTTCGATGTTAGCGATACATCGTATCGCTTTAGGGTACCCATCTCTGCTGAATTAGGGGTCCTACCAACAAATGAAAAAAGCTAGCAAATAGACTAGCTTTTTTAAGTTTATTCATTTTGTAGTTTCTTTTTATGTTCTAAATGCAAAACACTCCAATCATGCATCACTTCTAAAACAGATTCAATAGATTTTCCGTACTCCGTAATGGAATATTCTACTTTTGGTGGAACCTGTGGGTAAATTTCTCGATGTACGATATCTTCTTCTTCTAACTCACGCAATTGCGTTGTTAGCATTTTCTGTGTGATGCCAGGAATTGCACGTTTTAGTTCATTAAAACGCATTACTTTATGTTCGAATAACAGAAGTAATATAATCGGTTTCCATTTTCCCACAATAATTTCTAACGCTTCATCAACTTTGCATGCCATTGCTTGTTTTTCCAAAACGTCATCTCCTTACAGTATCCTAAACGACACTATAACACTTTAAAGTGCGTACTGTTTTAAAAGTATCATTAGGTTCATACTAACACTAACAAAGAAAACAAGAAAGTGAGGCAATTAACATGGAACAATATCGAATTAAAAAAGAAGACGGAATCGAATTTGGATTATATACACTAGGAGATCATCTTCCCAATCCTCATACTGGGGAAAGAATTTCTGCGCAACAACGTATTCAGGAGATTATTGAATTAGCAAAATTAGCAGAGCAAGCAGGAATTCATTTCTTTAGTGTTGGTGAAAGTCATCAAGAATATTTTACAACTCAAGCACATTCTGTTATTTTAGCAGCAATTGCTCAAGCAACAGAGAGAATTAAGCTTTCAAGTGCTTCGACAATCATCAGTACTTTAGATCCTGTTCGAGTGTATGAGGATTTTGCAACACTCGACTTGATTTCAAATGGCCGTGCAGAAATTATTGCTGGTCGTGCATCACGTGTAGGTTTATTTGATTTGCTTGGATATGATTTAAAAGATTATGAAGAATTATATGAAGAAAAATTTGATTTGTTATTAAAAATAAATGAAAAAGAAATTATTAACTGGAGTGGAAAATTCCGTGCTTCATTAAAGAATGCAAAAATAATACCAAGACCGCTAAATGGATCACTACCAATATGGAGAGCAGTTGGTGGTCATGCTGCGAGTGCTATTAAAGCAGGTATTGCTGGTGTACCAATGCAAATTGCGATGTTAGGTGGTCCAGCAATTAACTTTAAATACTCAGTTGACGCTTATAGACAAACAGCCCAAGAACACGGACATGATCCATCAACGTTACCTGTTGCCGTAGCTGGATTCTTCTATGTAGCTGAGACAACACAACAAGCTCAAAAAGAAGTATACCCACATATCAATTTAGGAATGGAGTTAATCAATGGTCACGGCTATTCAAAACGTGGATTTGCTCAAGGCGCAGATAATCGTGATGTCTTGAATGTAGGTAGTCCGCAACAAATTATTGAAAAGATACTCTATCAGTATGAACTATTTGGGCACCAACGTTATATCGCTCAAATGGATTTTGGTGGAATACCATTTGATAAATTAATGAAAAATATAGAGTTTATCGGAAATGATATTTTACCTGCGCTAAAAAAATATACAGCAAAATAATAGGAGGTAACATTATGAAAATAGTTGGAATCTCAGGATCAATAGTTGGTTCTAAAACGAGAACGGCCATGAATTATGTTGAAAAAGAACTGCTGGATAAATACTCGGAAGTAGACTGGACACTTTTAGATTTAGCTGACTTTGATATTCAATTTAGTGATGGTCGAAATTATCTAGAGTATGAGGGTGATACTAGACTTATTACAAAAGCTATAATGGAAGCAGATGCGATTGTGATTGGTACACCTATATTCCAAGCATCTATTCCGGCAACGCTTAAAAATTTATTTGATTTACTGCCTGTGAATGCCTTACGAGATAAAATTGTCAGCATGGTTATTACAGCTGGTTCATCGAAACATTTCTTAATAGCTGAACAACAATTGAAGCCAATTCTATCATATATGAAGGCGCAAATCGTTCAAACTTATGTCTTTATAGAAGAAATGGATTTCCATCGTAAAGAAATAGTTAATGATGATATCTCCTTCCGTATTGCACGATTAGTTGAAGATACGGTTGTATTAACAGAAAGCTATGCAAAAATTCGTACAGACAAAGAGAATGAATACGATTTTTAAACTGATCAGACATTTTACACTTAAATGTAGCGTAGCCCTTTAATTTAAAATCTTATAATTGAACACGAAGAAAAATCCCTATTTTCAATATAAAGTAGGGATTTTTGTTTGATTCAAAACCAAAACCAGTGCTTGACGAAATAATCCAAGGTTGAAAATTGAAAAAGATCGCTAATCCTGTAATGTTGTAAGTCCTATCAAACAATAAAATTAACAAAAACTTTCATTCTGTCAACATTCCGATGATAGCGATACATCGTATCACTTTAAGGTAGCCATCTCTGCTGAAATTATTAAGAACATCGGTCATCGTCCGTTGGTGTGAACAGGGCGATAAGATCGACCACGAAGCTGTTAAGAGCGGATTGAAAACGATGCGTGATTGGCAAAATGAGATCATCAATTACCATCGTTGTCGATGGACGAATTCAACCGTAGAAGGTCGTCATAATCGTATCAAAGCTTATCAACGCCGTCATTACTTCACACGTAATCGTAATCGGCTAAACTAATTAATCAAGCACTGATTTCGAGGTTGAGCCTCAATTCTTTTACCTTATTATATTTTAAAAAAAGTGACCTTGATCTCTTCTCATTGTAGAGAAAATTTTGGTCACCTCAAAGTATTTATTCCTATTTGTTCATATACTCTTAAAATTTAATCAGTCCAGATGTATGCAGGAACACAAATACAACTAATATTGGAGCTACGAATCGTAACAAGAATAACCATATACGAAACCACCCTGCCGTGAGTCCAGCTTCATCTGCAACACCCTTATAGAAATATCCTGCAAATACAGTAACTATTAATCCACCCAGCGGTAATAATATATTTGACGCGAAGAAATCCATCCAATCAAACACTACCTTACCACCAATCGTTAGTTCGGGTAATACTCCTAATGACAAGGCTGCGGGAACACCCAGAATGAAACAACCTAGTATAATAATCCATACAGATGACTTTCTACTCCATCCAAAGCGATCCATCGTAAATGCAACGGGAACTTCTAACAAGGATACTGTAGACGTTAAAGCTGCGATCGCTAATAGGAGAAAGAACAGACCTCCAAAGAAAGCCCCAAACGGCATAGCCGAGAATGCAGCTGGTAATGCAATAAACACAAGCCCAGGCCCCTGACCTGGATCTATGCCAAAGGCAAAGGTCGTAGGGAAAATAATCAGCCCAGCTATAAGTGCATAAAGTAAATCACCGCCTGCAATAGCAAGGGTACCCGCTCCAAGAGATTGACTCTTCTTTACGTAAGAGCCGTAGGTAATCATCGTTCCCATACCAAGGGATAACGAGAAGAACGCATGACCCAAGGCAACTAGTGCCGATTCCTCATTCAATTTCGAGAAGTCAGGACTAAGAAAAAAGGATACCCCCGAACCTGCACCTGGGAGTGTTAAAGCTCGTACCATGATGATGACTAAGAGGGCTAGCATCCCTGGGATTAATACTTTATTAAATTTCTCAATCCCACCTGAAACTCCCTTCATAACAACAAAAGCAACCAACAATAACACGACGATCTGCCAGACAATTGGATAATAACCAGACATAAATCCATTGAACTGTCCGGTAAAATCTGAATTCGAGAACAATTTCCCACTAAATGATAACATGGCATAATGTAACGTCCAACCTGCGACTATAGCGTAGAATGACATGATAATAAACGGTGCAATAACCGATATCATGCCTAATCCACTCCACACCTTACTACCACTAAGTTTATAATATGATGATGAAGCACTACCACGTCCACCTCGACCGATAGCTAGCTCTGCTAGGAGCACAGGTAACCCAACGATAACCAAACAAGCAATGAATAATATGAAAAAGGCAGCTCCACCGTATTGTCCTGTAATATATGGGAATTTCCACATATTACCCAGACCCACTGCACTACCAATAGCAGCAAATATAAATCCAGATGAAGAGAATCGATCATCCTTACTTGATGATTGATTTATATTGTTTATATGCAAATCTCCCACTCTCCCCTATTAATATTCGACCTAGTCATACGCTAAGTTCTCTAGTTAATTTAAATATTGTACTAGAGTAAACATCATATAGATAGCTAGATTCTCGTCTTATTTATGTCCATTTTTCATCAAATTATAGTTTTCTAATATTATTAATATTTATATAAATAACTTCATTGATTGTTAATTATATTTAAATTATACTATTGTAAATGGGTTAAATTGGATGTTAGAAGGAGTGAATCTATTCGATGCAACTACAACCTGGATTACCCGAGGAAGTTGGAATGTCTACAGCTAGAGTATCTTTGGTTAACGAATTAGCTGAGAGTATGGTAGTGGATCATATCACATCTGCAGAGGTTATTGTAGCGGCAAGAAGAGGCGTAATCGTTACTCATCAAGCCTATGGGCATTTAACACCAAATCCAGTATCGCCTGTTCTCGATGAACTGGCTTTATTTCCTCTGTGTTCCATTACAAAAGTGTTTACCGCAACTTGCATCATGATGCTCGTCGAGCAAGGTGTAATCGGGCTGAATAGACCCGTTATGGATTATATTCCAGAATTCAAAGGTAAGGGTAAAGAAGATATCCGCATCTATCACCTACTTACTCATACATCAGGGATTCGTGATGAAGATCTCTCAACCTATATTGACCAGAATCATTCTTCTATATCCATTCCTCCACGAGATGAGAATCAGGACGAGTATATTCATACCCGGCTCAACCTTGGTTACGAAGTTCCCCTCTGGAGGAAACCAGGAGAAGTCATGTCCTATTGGGGATATGGCTATGAACTACTCGGTGAGATCATCCGTCGGGTTAGTGGCATCTCCTACCCGCAATTTGTGCAGAAGTACATTTTCGAGCCATTGGGTATGAAAGATTCCTTCTTCAACGTACCTCATGCAGAAAGGTATCGCATCGTCAAACGTTCCCCTAACGATCCGTGCGCTGAATGGATCGAGACAGAATCAAGTATCAATTCTGTCTCAGCTGCAGGTGGCATCTATTCAACAGCCATGGACTTATGTATATTTGCACAAATGTTCTTGAATAAAGGAATCTATAACGGGCAACGAGTGTTAAGTCCAATATCTGTCATAGAAATGACTAAGAACCATATCCCGGGGGTAGCTTCAGAATATCGGGATGAGACTTTTCCAGAAGCCTATTGGGGATACGGTTGGGGCATTAATGGTACCAAGAAAGACGGTGGGGATTTATTCTCTCCACAAGCCTATTCCCATTGGGGTGCGGCGGGCGTATTCGTTGCTGTAGACCCTGTATATGACATTGCCATCATTCACTTTACCGTGGAGAGAGACCTCCAAAAACCTTTTAAAAATATGTACACCGATTATATCAATAATGCCGTCCTGGCAGCTATTGAGGAATTGTAAACTTTCATATATTTATTAAAAAAAGGCGCCATCCGAAACGTAGAATATTCTACGTTTCGGATAGTGCCTTCTTAAATATGCTTCTACTTCTTATTCGCAATATGAACCTTCAACAGTTTACCTTTAATCGTCGTATCCTTCATCACTTGAAGAACTAACGGGCCCTTACCATTCAATATTTCAACATAAGATACATTATCTTGAATCGTAATGATACCTATATCATCGGCTGTCACGCCTTCAATTTTGGCAATGGTACCAACGAAGTCTACCGCTCTGATCTTCTTTTTCTTACCGCCATTGAAATATAGCTTCGTAATTTCTTTATTTAATTGTTCATTTTTCGCTTGTTTCGGAGTTGGCTCGATTCCCATTTTCCCCTGAAAAGATGCCATTTTATACGTTACATCACCTTTGGAAGGAGGATTCACCTTATTGATAGCAAACCCAATATAATCCTCTATTTCAGTCAGGAACTTCTCTTCATAAGGGGTGACGAATGAGATTGCTTTACCCTTCTTACCGGCACGGCCCGTTCTTCCTGTACGATGTACATAACTTTCCTTCTCCATCGGTAGATCATAGTTAATGACATGCGTGATATTATCAATATCGATCCCTCTCGCAGCAACATCCGTAGCTACCAGATAGCGGAATTGACCTCTTCTGAAATCATTCATGACTTCAAATCGATCCTCTTGGAGCATACCTCCATGGATTTTGGCAGAAGTATAGTTAGCATTGGTTAATTGTTCACTCACTTGATTCACATGCTCTTGTGTCCGGCAGAATATAATACAACTATCTGGATTCTCAACAACCGTTATATCCTTGAGCAAGCTGAATTTCTCTGATTCTCGCACTTCATATAAAGAATGCTCGATGGTTTCCGTCGTAATCCCTGTAGCTTTAATCTCTACAACAACTGGATTGCTCATATATTTATAACAAAGTTTCTCTACATCCTTCGGTAACGTTGCTGAGAACAACATGGTCATTCGTTCTTTCGGTAGCTTCTCAATAATGGACTCTACCTGCTGAATGAATCCCATATTCAACATTTCATCTGCCTCATCGATGACAAGATATTCTAAACGATCAAGTACAAACGTTCCTCTTTCAATATGATCTAACACACGACCAGGTGTCCCAACCACCACATGACTTTTCTGTTTCAACTCGGCCGTTTGTTTCGCATAAGGCGATTTACCATAAAGTGGCGTTGCTTTAATTCGTTTGAAGCGTCCAATATTCGTAATATCCTCTGTTACTTGCACTGCTAACTCACGCGTAGGGGTTAAGATCAACGCCTGCGGCTTATTCTCTTTCCAATCCACCATATCACAAATCGGAATACCAAAAGATGCCGTCTTCCCGCTACCCGTTTGCGATTTCACGACAAGATCCTGTCTGTCTAAAGCCATCGGAATCACTTCGCGTTGTACTTCTGTTGGTTGATGATATCCTAAGCTATCTAGTGCTCGTACTATTTCTTCACTCAATGTATAGTCTGTAAATTCCTGATTGCTCATGTTTTGACCTCTTCTATTCTAAATTATTTACCTTATGGATATAGGTTTCCACGAATTGCCTACCATATATACTCTAGTATACTCGAAATTAGGTAAATATTTCAGAACTTCTTGGGTAGAAGCAATAGAAAAATAGACACCTTCCCTTTTCAAGGATGGTATCTATTTATACATATTACTCTGAAATCTTATAGTCGAAGTAATCATAGAAAGCTGAAGTCTGACTATCCACACCATTTCCCGTAGCATATAAGCCAACTAAAGCACCTGTAAATCCGCCATTTCGTTCTGGAGATACAATATGGGCCGCTGCATGAGCAATAGTATTCCACCAGGTAGTTCCGTCATTAGAATAGTTAAGTTGATACTCCCATTCATTAGCCGTGATCCGCAACCAAATCCGTTCGCCAGTCACGGGTACCTCTGATAATATCGAGACTTCCCCCCGATCCACTGCAGCAGCTGTTAGAACACGGGTTCCATTAGCCATCCGAATACCCAGCGTTAGATGTCCTTGTTCGTTCAACCGTACAGCGATTCCAGCTTCCTCTCCATCCACATCCGGTGCGAAACAAAGTTCAGTCGTTACCGACATGCAACGATGTTGTTGCCGTACACCGATGAATAGAGAGGGCTCCGCATCCTTGAGGGAATGTCTATTACCCTTAAGTGTAAGTTGCCCCGGTGATTCACTTAGCGATACTCGTTCTGCTTGAAGCGTGCGAATGAATGCCCACCGATGATTCAGTTGCTCCTCATCAAAATCATCTCTCCAACTTGTTAAGCCAGACCCTGAGGTAGACGCAATTGCATCACCTACCTGAGATGTATGCAATGGCTGCTCATCGAAAAGATTCCCTTCTGCATTCTGATCTGACCGAACCACAGTCATTTCAAATTGCACAGTGCCTTCATTATTATCCACCATCGGCCAACCATCTTCACTCCATGTTACTGGCGCAAGGAATGTCTCTCGACCCAGAACACTGTATTGCCCATCTACGGGACGGACCGCAAGGAACATCGTCCACCAATTCCCCTCAGCGTCTTCAACAAGCTCAGCATGTCCGAGATTCTGAATAGGGTGATTCGGAAGTTGATTATGAGTCAACATCGGATGTGGCATTATTTCAAATGGACCGTAAGGATTCACAGATCGATATACGAGTGCACGATGATCTGAGCCCGTACCCCCACATGCACAAGTCAGATAATAGAAACCCTTCATTCGATAAAGATGAGGTCCTTCAGTCCATACACCACCGTCACCTCGCGCAACAACAACAGGTTCACTTAACGCCTTGCCTGTCTTAATATCAATCTCATATTGGATAATATGCGACTCAACATCTGTACCATTCTGTGCAGTTACATATACCTTGCCGTCATCATCGAAGAATAAAGATGGATCAATATTACCATAGGGAATCAAGATAGGATCAGACCAAGGACCTTCAGGTTTCTCTGCCGTAATATAGAAGTTTCCAATACCATAGACATCTGTCGTAATCAGGTAAAAGACACCTTCATGATAACGTAGTGTAGGTGCGTATATGCCTTGAGAACTTTGTCTGCTAGACATATCAAGCTGACTCTTGCGTATAAGTGCATGGCCTATTTGTTCCCAGTGAATCAGATCTCGACTATGAAAGATCGGTAGACCTGGGTAATATTCAAAAGAACTTACTGCCAAATAATAATCATCATTGACACGAATCACACTTGGATCTGGATAGAACCCAGATAAGACTGGGTTCGTATAAGTTTGCAATACGCTCATGGTTTGTCCTCTCCTGATTCTGGCGATATGCCTTTAATAAATCGTTCTTCCTGCTGCATCGGACACACCCGATTTACGATAGAAATACGTATTAATGACATCTCGCCAATGGTGAGCATGCTCCGCTTGTTCATCCAATCGTTCAGATACCTGCGTGTAACGCTCCGCATCAACTTTACCCTCTAATTCAGACCATGCCTTCTGTAACTGCTTCGCTTCTTCTGCGCCAGCGAAATGAGTATCATAGATATGTTGGATCACTGTCTTCCCTGAATCTAGTTGATGGCTATACGGCAGATGGTGGAAGAATAGAAGCAGTTCATCTGGACATGATTCGATAGACTCATACATCGCTGCATTCTCTGGGAAATACTGAGCCGCATATCCTGTTCCAGTCGCTAAGGTGCGATCGACCCCAATCCCATCTCGATCAGCAAAGTGATAGGTTCCCCAGCGTGAATATTCGTAACCGTCTATATCTGGTCCATAATGGTAATGTGGGGTGACCATCCAACCGACACTAAGTGGCGCTGTGTAACTCTCATAGATCGGCCAAGATTTCATCAGGATGCCACATACAATCCCTACCACCTGATCATCATTACCGAACGTGAGTCGAGCCCATTCTTCAGCGATGTCTTCAGATGAACATTCAGGGTTCCAGATCAATCGTCCATAACCATAAAGATTCGCTTGAGCCAAGGTATGACCTGTCCAGTTCTCATCATTACCGATATTGGATACCGCAGCGATTCCACTATATTTCATACTGAATACAGACCCGTCTACAACTCGCTTGACCTCCGTACCTTGACCATTAGCATGTGTATCGAAATCAAGAACTTCCTTCCATTGTGGCACGAGATAACATACATGACGCTGTTGTCCTGTATACTCTTGTGTAATCTGGAACTCTAGCATCTGATTAGTCTGCTTCATCGTTCCGAATAGAGGGGACGCTGGCTCCCGTACTTGGAAATCCATTGGCCCATTCTTGATTTGTAGCAATACATTATCCTTGAACTTCCCATCCAACGGTTTAAAATGATCGTATGCTGCACGAGCTCGATCCGTCGAACGATCACGCCAATCCTGCATACAGTTGTATACGAAGCAACGCCAGATCACAATTCCACCATGTGGCTCTAATGCTTCTGCAAGCACATTTGCCCCATCTGCATGATCACGGTCATAAGTGAACGGTCCAGGACGGTGCTCAGAATCAGCCTTCACAAGGAATCCACCAAAGTCTGGAATACTCCGATAAATGGTATCCGTTGTATTACGCCACCAAAGGCGAACTCCTTCATCAAGCGGATCGGCCGTAGTAAGTCCTCCCACTTGCATAGGTGCAGCAAAGTTCACACTTAGGAATAGTGAAATACCGTATTCACGGAATACTCCTGCTACTCTTGCTACATCAGGTAAAAGTTCAGGCGTTATGAAACGTGTCTCCACTTCATGTACGTTGACATTATTGATAGCAATACTGTTAATACCAACGGATGCTAACATCCTTGCGTAATCTTTAATTCTTGCTAAATGTTCTGTAATTTCACCGTTATGATAAAAAATAGATGTACCTGCATATCCTCGCTCAATAGAGCCATCTGCATTATCCCATTGATTGATCATTCGAAGCTGGTTCGTTGGTTCTTCTCTGATCTCTAGTCCCTCTAACTCAACACCCTTTGCGATGAGTCTCAATAAGTGGAACACACCGTATAGGACTCCCTTTGATGAACCTCCGATTAACAATACATAGCTGTCTTGCTTCTCTACGATTTGTCGTAATACAAATCCTTCCGTTGAAAGCCCCTTTAAGTCCTGCTTTATAGACGCAGATGATTCATGATCTCCAGCCAATTCTAGCCAATCCATGGCATCGGTTACCGTGCCAATTCGAACATACGATGCTCCCGTTGGCTCGGTTGTCACTTGTGATGTCAACCCTAGCATCGTAGCAGATGCTAGGGCTAATTCTTCAATCGCAGCATCCATAACATCATCTGTTGCTTCAACTCCGACAACTACATTCCCAAGAAGCTTGGTATACGTCACACGTGAAGCCGGATTCTTCACCTCAGAATACTGTAACCACGCCTTGTACAAAGTACTTTCCATACTATTTTTCTCCTCCTTGGTAGGCAATCATTATATAGCAAATGCCGGTCACGAAGACCGGCATTTCGGATCAATACGGCTACGCCGTCCTTCACTACAATGAATAAATTAAAGCTTCAATTTAACTATGTTGTCCTACAAGTCTGTTATATGCTGGTTTTGGCTGATGCAACTCATTGAACAGGAACGGCCAATTCTTACGTCCTCTCACTGGGAAATCATCCAACCATGTATAATCATCAGCTGCTCCCCAGAATGTTACCGAGGTGATCTCATCACGATATTCTTTCAGGATCTTGAACATTCCTTCATATCGTTCTGCTTGTAGCTCTAATAACTCTTCCGGTGCTACTGTCAGATCTATACGCTTATCATCGAAACGGAATACAGATACATCAAGCTCCGTAAGCTGTAATTTCAGACCTAGTGATGCATACTTCTCAATAGCGCTACGAATATCATCCAACGATGGATCATACAGATTCCAATGTGCTTGAAGACCAACACCATGAATCGGTACATCTTGATCAATCAATGATTTCAACAACTTATAAATCTTATCTCGCTTGAGCGGATTGGATTCATTGTAATCGTTATAGAACAACAATGCTTTCGGATCCGCTTCATGCGCATATTGAAAAGCCTTTGCAATGAAATCAGGACCTACAATATCTAGCCATTTCGACTTACGGAGAAGTACCTCGCCCTCATCCTCAATCACTTCATTCACAACATCCCAAGCATAAATATCATTCTTATATCGACCAACAACCGTATCGATATGTGACTTGATCCGTTCTAGCACGGTATCCCGGTCAGCAGCCTGACCATTCTTACCTTCGAATAACCAATCACTTGTTTGATTATGCCAGACTAACGTATGACCGCGCATTGTCATCTCATTCTTCTTAGCGAATGCCACTAGTTCATCTGCCTGATTGAATGTATATGTCTCTTCCGCAGGATGCAGACTCTCAAACTTCATTTCATTCTCTGCTGTAATACTGTTGAAGTGGTATGCAAGTAGTTCCTTCTGACTTATAATCGTTTTCGGGTTCACTGCTGCACCAATCAGGAAGTCTTGTGCGAATACCTCTTTTAACTTCGGTTCATTTCGCCTACCTACTGTCGTCATAGAAAGTCTCTCCTCCTGTCGATACATATTAGCCTTTCACGCCACCAATAGTCATCCCTTGAACAAAATACTTCTGTAAGAATGGATACACCATAATGATCGGAACACTGGCAACTATTGTCATCGTAGCACGAATAGATGTTGGTGTAACTTGATTAGCTACATTTGATGTTGAGAACATTGATGAATAGTCCTGAGAGTTCATAGATGCACCTGAGTTCTGTAATATCTTCATAAGCTCATATTGCAGTGTACTTAATTCAGGATATGATGAGTTGTAGAGGAATACATCGAACCATGAATTCCATTGAGCTACAGCTGTAAAGAGTGATACGGTTGCAATAACCGGCAGACACAATGGAAGAACTACACGTAGAAACGTTGTGAATTCCCCAGCTCCGTCAATTCGAGCTGATTCTAGAATACCCTCAGGCAATCCTTCAATAAAGGAACGGATAACGATAACGTTGAATACCCCGATCAATCCCGGAAGAATATACACGGAGAAGGTTCCAATCAATCCAAGTTCACGTGTAAGTAAGAAGTTAGGGATAAGTCCACCGTTGAAATACATCGTAAGAATAAAAGCAAGCGATACAAACTTCCGTAACACATATTCCGGACGGCTAATCGTATAGGCTACCATCGAGCAACATAGAACGGAAAGTACCGTACCTATAATCGTTCTCATCGCTGATATAAAGGTTGCCTGGTAAATCGATGATTCTTTAAGAACATATTTGTAATTCTCAAGTGTCCATTCTCGTGGCCATAAATATATGCCACCTTTAAGTGAATCATTCGCTTGGTTAAGAGATACCGCCAGCGTATTAATAAAAGGATATAACGTAACTATGACCAATAATAACATCATGATAATATTGAAGGTGTCAAATACCCGGTCTCCAGGGGATTTGAAACGCGCGTATGCCTTTAATTCCTTTGCTTTTGCCATTATAAATCCTCCCTAGAACAGTCTATCTTCGCCTAATTTTTTCGCGATGCCATTTGCAGTGAATAATAGAATGAAGCTGACGACGGTTTTGAACATTCCAGCTGCTATAGATAATGAGAAGTTACCCATCTGAATACCATATTTGAGTACGAAGATATCTAAGTTCTCAGAGAAATCGATATTCATCCCGTTACCAAGTAAATATTGCGGTTCAAAGCCAGATTCAAGTAAATTACCAATATTCATAATCATGAGAATAACAATAACGGGTTTAATCCCTGGTAGTGTAATATGCCAGATCCGTTTGAAGCGTCCAGCTCCATCGATCTCAGCTGCTTCATATAGGGATGGATCTACTGATGTTATTGCTGTTAAGTATATAATGGTGTTCCAGCCCACGTTCTTCCAGACTTCCGAAGCACCGAGTATTCCCCAGAAATATTCACCTTTCCCAAGCCACAGGATTGGCTCATCAATGAAACCAAGCCACATAAGTATTTCGTTAATAACTCCTCCGTCTGCTGATAGCACGGTAGTGATAATACTGGCAGCAACTACCCATGATATAAAGTGAGGTAGATAACTGATGGTCTGTACAACTCTTTTAAACATCACCTTACGTAGCTCATTAAGTAGTAATGCTAGAATAATTGCTGTAAAAAATCCTAACACAAGGTTAATAAAGCTCATGGCTAATGTATTCCGAAGTACTAATAAGAAATGTTTATCTTGAAATAAGAAACCGAAATGCTCTAGACCAACCCATTTCTGATCCGAAAAACCTTTAGCTGGCTTATAATCTTGGAAAGCAATGGTCCAGCCCCAAAGAGGGACATATTTAAAGATAAATAACCAAATTAAAAAAGGAACAGACATGAATACCAATGACTTTTGCTGACGAATTCTCTTTATGAAAAGCTTCCACCCTGTTGGTGCATCAACTATCGTTGGAAAATCATTCGGTACTATTGGAGTGCTATTGCTCACAGTATATTCTCCTCTCTATCCTCAGTAGAATCGTTAAACAAGCATAAACGCCTTAGGCGTCCTTATAAGGACGGTACGCGTTTAAGCGAGAAATATAAGACATAAAGTATAGCGTAAAACTTATACTTTCTTATATTTTGAAAAAGGAAAGGGCAGTCGACCATATCTAGACAACTGCCCTTCCCCTCTCCTACAATCGTTCTACTGACCTGCTAATATTTCTACTTTTTTGGCTACTCCAGCACTAATTACATCCTCTAACGCCTTAACATCTAACTTGTTAAATTCTGTGTAATATTCAGTCCAAACCTTTTCGAAATCAGCCGGAGCTGCTAGGACTAGTTGTGGGAAGTATTTGCGTTGTAAATCATTTCTCTTCTGTTCGAACACTTGCGCTTCTGATCCTTGTGGAATCGGAATGCTCCATGCCGGATACCATGGACGTTCATCTGGTGTAGAGAAAAGTTGTGAGAAGGATTCAATATTGTAAGCTTCCAACAACTCCTTATCACCTTCGGTATATGACATTTGTGCAACTTCTGGTTGAGTTCCTGGCCCTACAGAGTTACCGTCTGGGAACGATGATCCGCCACCATACATCGGCCAGCTATAATTGAAATAGGTGAAACCAAATGATTGTTGAAATGCTTTCTCATTAGCTTTTACGATTTGTTCTTCTGTACGGTGGAAACGTCCTTCTTCATTAACTTCAAACGTTTCTCCTTTAATTCCCCATTGATTGAGGACTTGGTTCTCATCAGTTAACAAATTATCGAAGAATTGAATAATACGAACTGGGTCCTTAGCACTAACTGTGATACCGATACCACGATTACTTACAAAAGATGGCGGGTCAATATATTGATCCTTTATGTTTTCGTCAAACACGATAGGAAGCGCCATGTAATCTAGATCATGGTTACCTGATGCTACTGCAGCTTCTCGAAGACTATTCATCCCATCTGCCGCTTGCCATTTGTAGTCAAAGAATCCAAGAACCTTACCGGAAGCAAGCTTCGCGATATATTGATCTTTCGTATCCACGAAGGATGACTTATCAAAGATGCCCTCATCGTTGAGCTTGTTCAATTCTTGAAGATAACGTTTCGTGCTATTTACATCATCTCCATAATCCATTGCTTGGTGAGTCTCCATATCAATGATAGTACCACCATCATTCGGATAGCCTGCCAAATGCATTGGCGGATTCGTAAATGCGAAGAACTGATCTTGTGATGTTAATGCCAAGTAACCAGTTAAGTCTTCATCTGGATGTTTAGCTACATAGTCACGGATTAAGTTCAAATATTGATCATAAGTCTTAATTGTTGGGTATCCAGCTTCTTTCAACACCCGACGTTGAATCCAGAATGCACCTTGTGTAATATTTGGTTCTGGCATAAACTCGCCTACGTTTGCACTGAATGGTAGGAAGTTGATATTACCATTCTCATCCTTCATTAAGTTGAAATAAGGCTCATATACTCGTTTAATGTTCTGACCATGTTCCTCGATCAAATCATTAAGAGGGATGAACGCACCTGCATCAACAAGCTTATCAATAGTTTCTCCTGGTACGATGACATCTGGAAAGTCATTACTTGCGATGAATGTTCCAATCTTAGTATTCTCATCACCTACGAGATGCTCCATCTTCCAGTTAACACCAGTCTGCTCTTCGTAAATTTTACCGATTGTCGTTTCGTTAGTGTTAACATCCTTACCTGCCGCCGCATTGAAATAAGAAAATGAGACTTTATCTACCTTCTCTTCAGTTGCTACTCCAGGTTCATTAGATGCAGTCGTATTACCACTGTTGGCCGTATTACCATTGTTGCCTGAGCAACCTGCAAGAATAGATCCCATCATGACTGCTGTAAGACAAATAAGTCCTATCTGTTTCTTTCCCATACTTGGACAATCCCCCTTCGAAACTTTTGATTAATTTGTAAGCACTTTCATATTGATTATAATTGAGATTTTCATAATTTCTCACCCATCATTCTATAGATGATACTTAGAAAACTATAGATGCCCCTATAGATACCTCATTACTCTTCTACTGGGATTTTTAATGTAATTTGTGTTCCCACTCCGGGTTGGCTATCGATCATTAACTCAAACCGAGTCCCAAAATATAGCTTGAGACGATAGATCACATTTTGAATACCAATTCTGTCACCCATCTCTTCCTCTTCCCTAATATAATGATAAAGGTGCTCGATCTTCTCCATTTCCATCCCAACGCCGTTATCTCGAATAGTAACAACAAGCTCATTACGAATTCGTTGAATATCTACCTCAATTTTCCCTCCTGATTTAAGTGGTTCAATCCCATGAATACTGGCATTCTCCACGAAGGTTACGATAGACATTTTTGGAATAAGGAATTTATAATCGCTCTCATCTGTACGGATATTATAATTAAGCTTGTCACCGAATCGATATTTCTGGATTTCAAGAAAACAATGCATAAAGTCAAGCTCTTCTTTGAGCGTAATCATGTCCCGTTTCCAGATCAGCGAGTTACGAAAAATCTTGGCCATGTTCTGGATTATGTGCGCTGTTTCCTTCTCGTCTTTCATCACACTCCGCATCCGAATGGTCTCAAGAGCGTTAAATAGGAAGTGAGGATTAATCTGACTCTGTAGCGCATTTAGTTGCGAATGCCGACGTTGAATTTCAAGGTCTTTCTTCTGAATGTCGGTTACATACACATCATTAATAAGACTCTTAATTTGCAGAGTCATCCGATTAAACTCTTCTGTCAGTTGACCAATCTCATCTCGAGATTCATCTTCTGGGACCGTATCGAACTGTTGATTCTTAACCCTTTTCATATGTTTCAAAATACGGATGATCCGTACATTCAATGACCTCGTAATCCAGATAATAATAAAAGTAGGAAGCAATGTGTTTATGATAGTAACCAGAATAATGAAACTCCGCGATTGACGCACTTCCTTAAATACATCATCCTTGGACACCATCGCAACGATACTCCATCCATTCAGGTCATTGGTCATCGTATATTCTGTACGGAATTCAATCATGTCTGCACTCGATGTAATGGTATCAAAGGATACCCCACCACTCTGGATATTCACAGCCGGATCCGTTGTATACTCGATGTCACCTTTTTCATTCAGAAGGTAGACACTTCCCTGGAGGTTTAGGTTGCTAAAGATCTGCCTGATCGATGACATCTTCATATCAATTTTTAATATTTTGTGAAACTGATTCTGCGAGTAAAAAGCATCCATTCTACGAACAACGCTAAATGTATCCAGGTTCTGATCATCCCCTGTCCGTATGATTAAAGGTTGAGACAATCGATTATTTAACACCTGCTGGTACCAGGCTTTCTCCTTCACATATGCATCAATCACATTAACCCCACCCGAGAATAGCAATGTTGGATTGTCCACGTAGACTGTGATCCCTGCCACCGCATTATAAACCGGGGTATATGCATTTAGAATTCGACGTAAATAAGAGTCATAAGCCGCAACATAATCAGCAGGGACTTCATATTTTGTATCAATAATTTCATTCAATAGATGATCTGTATAGAATACTGACGAGATCTCCATCGTCCCTTCTACTTCCCTAGCGAATTCATTCTTCACTTGTTCAATCGCACGGGTAATATCATCAATAAGCTGCTGTTTCATATTATTCGTCGTTGTATAATAGAATATATAACTAATAATCAAGAGTGGGACGAACACGCCTAGAAAGTAAATGATCAACATTTTACCTCGTAAACGAACATTATTCAGACTAGGTAGCTTCATTTATCCTCGTGAACTCCTCCCTTATTTAAGCTGTTTCGGTACTCACTTGGGGTCATGCCTTCCATCTTCTCAAATTTGGTCACAAAATAATCGCTATTGCCAAATCCAATCCGTTCACTTACTTCGTAAATCCGCAGATCCGTCTGCCGTAACAATCTTTTAGCTTCATTCATTCTTAATTGTTGCAAGAAATCGTTAAAGTACACCCCATATGTCTTCTTAAACAATTGCCCTAAATACACCGGATTCACATAGAATTGGGCTGCAATAGATTTAAGACTGATATTCTCCTGATAGTGCGATTCAATATATGCTCGTATCTTTTGGATGTCACCACTGTGCTTCTTCTTACGAAGTTCGGCGATATACTGTCCACTCTCCTCCGCAAATACCGCAAATACATTTCTTAGCTCACTAAGGGAAAGATTTAAGTCATTCCAGTTCAGCAGCTTATCTAAAGTAGAGATCTCTTGTTCATCGCCACCCATTTCATTCATCGTTTTTACGATAATCATGACGCATTGATGAATATTCATCTTAACTGCTTCTGGTGCATAACACTTATCCCGAAAATTAGCGAACATCATCTTAATCGTATGATCTAGCTTATCAAATGCCATCTCCTCAATCTGTTCAACCAGTTGCTTATATACGCCATCATCGAGACTAATATATTGAAGTGTTGGCAGCGTTCCTTCATGTATAACAATACCCGTGTCATCATGCATATATTTGTATTGAAGTACTTCCTTGGCACTTCGATACGAATCACGAATGTCCGCTAAGCATTCTACCTTACATCCGGCATATAGGAAAATTCTCAATTCTGTTTCCTTCTTAAGATGTTGAAGCAGGGTCTCCGCGAAGGCTCGGACCTCTCCTTGGAAGATTTCTATAATACTATCTGGGACAATAAAACCTATACGACTACGATGCTCATGCAAATAAAAGGGCTGTCCTCCTCCTGTGATCTGTTGTAGTGTCCGTTGTAGTGTCTCCTTAAACCCTGATAGACTTAGAGAAGTTCCCACTTCACTAGAAAGATGAGTATCGTTCATCTCAGCAAACATATAATATAGACCTTTTACTTCCTTCAACATCAACCGATCTTCCCATTCAGCTAAGAATGCATCGTCAGGATGGTCTAGAATAAGCGCCTCTATCATCGCACCTGTCAATAAATTGTTCTCCAGA
Organism: Paenibacillus crassostreae; assembly: GCF_001857945.1. NCBI lineage: Bacteria > Bacillati > Bacillota > Bacilli > Caryophanales > Paenibacillaceae > Paenibacillus > Paenibacillus crassostreae. The sequence goes on along the minus strand of NZ_CP017770.1, from coordinate 2,846,835 downwards.
TCACGATTCGCACGATCACTCGTTAGTTTTTCTCTTAATATTTGAAGCGTTGCTGCAAACTCAATTTCGTCTACGGGCTTTAGAATAAAATCATGTACTCCATATCTCAAGGCCTTTTGAGCATAATTGAAATCATCATATCCACTAAGTATAATAAACATGGGATCCGCTATACCTTCCTCAGTGACCCTACGAATTAGTTCAAGTCCATCAAGCACAGGCATACGAATATCCGTAATCACTAACTCAGGTTGAATGTCCTTAATCAGTTCCAAAGCATCCTCGCCATTATCTGCTTCTCCTACAACCTGAAAGCCGCAGGCTTCCCAGTCTATCAATTTCATTAACCCCTTACGGGTATACATTTCATCATCTACTAGAATAACTCTAAACATTGTAAGTCCCACCTTTCACTTCCATGACGTATCTAAATAATAAAGAATTTCAGAATTAAAGAAAACCCTTACATTACTCACTTTATTCTTCATTCACTTCATACATATGTCAATGTAATTATGAACTAAATTAGATTATCATTACAATAATACCTGAAACAGGATTACACTTGATATATTAGTATATCCATTTAATCATAGTCTTTTTAAAGTTTTAACTATAGTTTGTATGGTACCTGCAGCAATCCAAGTATGATAGCATGATCGAATAGAAACCATTTCTATTTATATTAGTAACACTCCGAATTCCTAATTTATATTACTTTCTCGAGGGGGAAGCCTCATGTTTCATCCTAAATATATTCGTTCATCTATGGAGAAGAATGATTTCCAAATGGTTCACCAAGGGAAGGCTGCTCATCTCTACGTAGCTTCGACGGAAGAGCCTGGTATAACACGAGCAGCACATGATCTATGTAAGGATATTACACGGATTACACAGCAATCGACGAGACTCATCAATCAACTGTCTGATTCTGAAGAAACAGCTCATGTAATTATCATCGGAACCATCGGCCATTCACCTGTCATTGACCAACTCATAGCAGATGGGAAAGTTGACACTTGCGGCGTGGCTAACCAATGGGAGTCTTTTGTGATTCAGACGGTCATGAACCCACAACCGGGCATAGAATCTGCACTCGTCATCGCTGGAAGCGATAAGAGAGGCACGATCTTTGGTATCTATGATATTTCCGAGAATATTGGCGTATCTCCATGGCATTGGTGGGCAGATGTTCCACCGAACCAACAGAACAACCTATATGTCATTCCTGGTATCTATAAACAAGGAACACCATCGGTGAAGTATCGCGGTATCTTCTTGAACGATGAAGGTCCGTCGCTTATGGCATGGGGTCGTTCCAACTATCAAGAGTTGAATCATGATTTTTATGCGAGCATATTTGAGCTACTCCTACGTCTTAAAGCAAATTATCTATGGCCCGCGATGTGGGACAACACCTTCCATGAGGATGATCCTCTGAACCCTGAAATAGCTGATTATTATGGAATTGTCATCGGTACATCTCATCATGAACCGATGCTGCGACCACATGGTGATTGGAAGAAACATCGTCAAGGTCCTTGGGATTATTCTATCAATGATGAAGTGTTGTATCGATTCTGGGAGGAAGGCATAGCACGTAGTCGCGACTTTGAGACCATCGTCACACTTGGTATGCGCGGAGATGGCGACGAAGCGATGGGCGGGCATTTGTCTTTTGAAGAGAAGATTCAATTACTGCAACATGTTGTGGAAGATCAGCGCGAAATCATTGCTAATCAGATGGATAAAGATATAACGCAGGTCCCTCAACTATGGGCCCTATATAAAGAAGTGCAAGATTATTATGAGCATGGGATGAGAGTTCCAGATGATATCACTTTACTGTGGTCAGACGATAATCATGGCAATCTACGAAGAGTACCCACAGAGGAAGAACGTACTCGCTCGGGTGGGGCAGGTATATATTATCACTTAGACTATGTGGGTGGCCCTCGTTCTTACAAATGGCTCAACACTGTTCCGATTCAGAAAATATGGGAGCAAATGCACAAAGCCTATGAATATGGGGCGGATCGCATATGGATTCTTAATGTTGGTGACCTGAAGCCTATGGAATTCCCACTGGAATATTTCCTGCGTATGGCTTGGAATATAGAACATTTCACGAAGGATAACTTCCATCCGTATACCCTCCAATGGGTAATAGCTCAGTTCGGGGTGGAATATGCCGATGAAATCACCGACTTAATAGAACGGTATACCAAATATAACGGGCGCTTAAAACCGGAGTTATTGAATGCAGTCGAGCTTTACAGTTCTATTCACTATAAAGAGGCCGAGATTGTTGTTTCGGAATTCCGGGATATTACGACCAAGGCAGAGGCATTATTCGAGCAGCTTCCTGGGCATTTACAAGATGCCTTCTTCCAACTGGTATTATTCCCTGTGAAGGCTTCAGCTCAGGTACTTGAGCTCCAGATGCGTGCTGAGAGAAGTAAACTCTATGCCAAGCAAGGACGGATTATAGCAAATGTAGAAGCACGTGCAGTCGAGCTTCTATTCGAAGCAGATCGAGAGCTCACTTTCGACTATAACAAACGATTATCGCTGGGCAAATGGGATCATATGATGGACCAGACGCATATCGGATATACGTATTGGAATCACCCTCCACATCACATCATGCCAGAGGTTGGCCGTGTAGAAGAGCGTGAAGGATCAGAGATGGGAATAGCTGTGGAAGGATCTGTGCATGTATGGCCAGCGAATGACCATGATGACCTTTGCAAATTGCCTGAATTTGATGTGTTTACGCAGGAGAAAAGGTATTTTGACATCTTCAACAAGTGCTCATCACCCTTTAAATACAGTGTTAAAGTCAATATGCCTTGGATTAAAGTGTCCTCAGAGGAAGGACAAGTGTACAACCAGCGGCGCATTTGGGTAGACATTGATTGGGAGACCGCTCCAAAGGGTGAAGCTATTGCCGCTACTATTACAGTTATTGGTGCATATCAAGTCAAAGTCAACATAGAGGTGTCTATTTCCAATCCTGTAACCCCGTCACGAGAATCGCTCAGTGGGCATATCGAAAGTAATGGATATATATCAATAGAAGCAGAACATTACAGTCGTAAGCTATCTGCGAATGGTGCAGATTGGGAGCGGATCGCTGGTTACGGTCGTACCCTCTCCTCGATGGCAGTCTTCCCTGTGACGACATCTTGTACGAATTCACCAGAACCAGCTACTTCCCCACGTGTAGAATATCAGGTGTATGTCGTTCAGCCAGGCGAGCTAACAGTGGAATTATTGTTGGCACCATCGAATGATTTCGTTCCAGGAATGGGGTTACGAATAGGCGTCTCCTTCGACAATGGACCCGTGCAAATATGTGATGCTATACAACGGATGCCAGATGGGTCATTCCATGAGAAGGATTGGGAAAAGAGTGTCATTCTTAATATCCGCACAGCGCTTAGTACACATCACATCGCCGAAACAGGATACCATACCCTAACCGTATGGATGGTTGACCCGATTGTAGTACTACAGAAGATCGTTATCCATCATGGTGTTCTTGAGTCTAGTTATCTCGGACCTCCTGAGAGCTACTATGGCGGGAAGCAGGCTGATTCGAAGGTGCAAGAAAGTGAACCATCCTTCGATCCAGTGTCTATACCGGGTATAATCTCCCTTCCAGCAGAGGAAGCAGAGTGTATTGATATATTCGTTGAGGAATCAGGAATATATGAAGTGTTGCTGGCTGGGGATGGCGATAGTGATGGTAATGGGAATAGCAAATACGATGATGATGCGGATACCGCTGACCAAGTGAATAGCAATAGCGCCGTTAGCATTTTGTTAAAATGCGATGGACATGACGTTTCTGTTCCGATCGGTTATGGCTTAGATGGAAATAATAGTAGGACTCTTTCAACGGAGCGCATTGTATTAGAAGCTGGCGAACATGTACTTGAGGTGCTGTCGGGTGAAGGATGTGTTGCTCCGAAAGAGCTTGTCCTTCGATTAATCTCGCCTGATGTTCTAAGTGTACGACCATCGTTACGAAGAGGAAGCTTGCTTCCGCACAAGCCTCTTATTGCACAGATCGGAATCATCAATAAGGATTCTTACTTTAGCCACCAATATGCCATAACTGTATCTTTGTATGCAGAGGATGGCTCTTTAATAGATCAGACGAGCCTTATCAATACGATTGCCGTGAGCGGAGAAGAGATGCATCAACTATGCCTTTCTGCAATAGATCACAGTAATGTATATAAATTGAAGGTTGCCATCACGATGGATGGTCAGACAAGAGGATATGAATCAGATTGGACACTTTAATGTTATAAAAACAAAGCAACAGCAGACCTATGAGTGACTATCCTAGGCCTGCTGTTCGTTTTTACTGTCACTTATGATACCATTCTCCGCAGACAGCGTATGCTTCCGAAATCGTTCCGCCCTCTGTGCTCATTCAAGCGTACTTTTTCAACTTTTCAACCGAAAAACAAAAAATCGCCCTTTTTGGTAATTTCTTCACATAAATCCTAAGAGCTTTTATAGATACTGACGCTCACCCGTTTGTGCTGCCTTTTCCACTGTATCAAGTAACTGATGAAGTTTTACCGCATCTGCGAAGCTTGGGGTTAAGGATGTTCCTTCTTGGATATCTTGGGCAAATTTACTGTAAGCCTGAGCTATATTTAGTACAAAACCTGAATCATTTTTAAGGGAATTCGGTACCCGGTAATACGAATCGGGAATCGTTAATTCATGAAGCTCTTTGTCAGTAGACCCTGCACCCCATAATTGATGTGATCCAAATTGAATAGAAGCAGGCGCACTCAGAACGATCGTCCCCTTGTCTCCAAAAATTTCAAGCGTAAGACCAGTTTGGTGCTTTACTCCCCCTTGGATGTGAACGCTAGCTGCTGCGCCATTGGTCAATTTTCCTGAAATCAGTATTTGGTCATCCGTAGTTTTTTCAATGACTTTTTGTATATCCACCAGTTCGACTTCAGGGAATTGTTGCACTGTGACGGCTGAAAGCTCTTTGAACTCTCCAAGCATGTAGGTAAATGCATCCAGATTATGTCCGCCTACAATAGTGAGCAAGTTTCCTCCTATCTTCCTGTCGAATAAGTATGCAGTAGCCTTGTCAGCCACTCCCCCCATTCCATCAATCGAGATCTTTAAATGGGCTGACAAAACTTTTCCAACATAGCCTTCTGCCAATAAATCCTTCACATAATTGATGGCTGGGGCCTGTCTGGCCTGCAATCCTATTGCATTTGGCAATTGTCGGGATGTCACCCATTCCTGCATTTCCAGTGCTTCAGTGGTGTTTGATCCTAGAGGCCATTCGCAATAAATCGGTTTTCCCGCAGGAGCAATCGCTTTTACTGCATCATAATGTTCTTTAACGTTAATACTGACGACTACCATGTCAACATCGGGATGTTGAGCCAAATCCTCCATGTTATCAAAGCCGTGAGTTGCCTTGAAGGCCTCGGCGCTTTTCTTCGCGCTCTCCATATTGCTCGTCCCTACAGCCGTAAGTTCAAACTCATTTAGTTGCTCAATGGCTGGCATGTGTGTGCCTCTAGCCCATCCGTTATTAATTGACCCACCTATAATGCCTGTACGAATTTTTTTACTCATATAAAACAGCTCCTTATTTGAGATTTTTGTGAAATGTTAGCATGATAAATATATAACCGGAACAATCGAGAAGCCGTCACAAGCACCGGCCAAAAGCCATTCTTCCAAGAAGTCAGCAACTTGTACGGGGGTACCTGCAACTACCGGATGATAGTTAATATTGAAGTGCTAGTTGCATCTCTTTTCTTTTCTCCATATATTTATTCTAAGGTAACCATTGCCTCTATATTTAGCTTTGTTAAGCGATATTAGAAATATTTAATGTTTAGCATGCTAAACATATACACAAGAGAAAACTTATAATAAGTTACTCTCCATCTGCTTTAAAAGTTGCCTTAACAGTACGCGCTCTTCCGGTAAAATGGTATGCAGTAATTTTTCTTGCTGCTGTCTCCATTTAATATCAACCGGCTCCTCTAACTCTTTGCCCTTATCTGTTAGAAAAATTCGCATAGCCCTTGCATCTTGTTCATCACGTTTACGGTATATAAATCCGTTTTGCTCCAGTGACTTAACCATGTTTGTTACCGTAGGCGGTTCACAATTCAGATGTTCGCATATTTGCATTTGTGTAATCCCATCGCCTAACCACAACCGGTAAAGCAAATTCTCCTGGCCAACATACAGGTTAAGTTCCCTTAGAGATTCACTATAATCCCGGCGCATTTGGGAAGAAATTCGATCTAACGACTGACGAATATCGCAATCCACTGCATTTGTCATGAATAGATCTCCTTAACAGTCGAATTATATTTAGCGGACTAACTATAACATGGTGAAATTAAGGTGTCCACATATCTTAAGGGACCTATTTATTTGTTGGCATATCCTTGCTTGTTTAAATACTCCAGCATTTCAGGCAGAATACTTCTTTGGAGATGATCCTGGATATGCTCACTCCATCCTTTTACTTTTTTCACGGTGAACGGAGCTTTAACAGGACGGCTCTCATAATACTTCAGCATGGCTTCATCATAGACGGCTAACTGCTCTTTATCGAGTGGCTGATATTGGTTTTCAAGTAATACCATGGATTGAGGCAACCGCGGCTTCAGTGCAGGCTTATCTCCAGACGGAATACCGATACATAGTCCCACCAATGGAATCACATACTTAGGTAAATTCAATAGTTCAGATAACTCGTTAATATTAGCTTTAACCCCACCTATAAATACGCCGCCAAGTCCCATGGATTCTGCTGCGGTTAACGCATTTTGTGCCATCAGCCCGGCATCAAGTGAACCGATCAGAAGAAATTCAATATATTCAATATCAACATCCGGGGCAATTTGATGATTCCGGTTGAAATCAGAGCAGAAAATCCAAAACTCAGCTGCTTCTTCAATATAAGGCTGATTGACACAGAGCTGCATCACCTTTTTACGCAGATCCGGATCGGTGATTCTAATGATAGACACGGCCTGTAGAAGGCTGAAAGATGAAGTTTGATTCGCCGCCTTAAAGATTGCATCCCGTTGTTCCTCTGTCAGGGGTTGATTGGTATAAGAACGAACGGAGGTATGATTGTGAAGCAATTCAAGCGTATTATTCATTTAATTGGTCTCCTCTTCCGGGTATGTTACAATAATAATTAGCTTGCTAACTATATATCGTTGTTGTTTCGGTTAGAAGCTTTGACACCATCATAAGTTCATCCGTTTCATTTGCAAAGAGGGCAATTTAAATGAACATAGTACATGTTTTTGTACTTTTAGACTAGGAGCGATCTCAATGAGAGTATGTAATGACGGATTTCAAAAAGAGTTTATTGATGAAAAAAGAGATATGTACGCAATAGCCTTTACCCAAAATGTACTTTCAGGACGCTGGAAATATTTCATTATCTGGTACTTGGAAGGGGAAAAACGCCGTTATACCGATATAAAAAATTTCCTGGGAGGCTTATCACAAGGCTCGCTGACAAAGCAGCTTAAAGAATTGGAGAACGATGGAGTTATTAAACGTGATGTGTATCCGGAAGTTCCGCCACGAGTAGAATATTCACTGACAGAGAAGGGAATCAAACTGCTGCCCGTCCTTAAAAAGATGGAGGAATTCGGTAAAGAATACGGGGAGAAGCCTGAATCTCTTTGAGCTTCAGTGCCCATGCTTACATTGGTATAAAAGAGAGAAAGCCGGAGTGACGGCGTACGATAACACCGCCATGCTTCCCCGGCTTTCCCTTTGCCAGTTATTTATTGATCTTGTCGAGCAATTTCGAGACGATTTGTGCACTTTCTGCACGATTCACTTTTCCTTGAGGCATGAATAATTCATTGCCGCGGCCGTTAGTTAGGCCAAGCTCCTGTGCAGCAGAGACCTCATCTGTAGCCCAGGAGCTGACCGCGTCGGCATCTTTAAAATTGTTCTTTCCTTCTGCTAGAGCCTTCTGCCCTGTCTGGAATTGATAAATATTAAGAATCACGACCGCCATTTCTTCACGGCTTATGGTTTCCTCTGGTGCGAATTTATCCATGCTTCTACCGTTTATGATTCCCGCTTCGAATGCAGCGGCAATGGAAGAAGCGTACCATTTCGTTGGATCAACATCCTTGAATGTAGTTGTGTTCGCGGCCTTTATTCCCAGTGCCCGGCTAATAATCGAGACAAACTCAGCTCTGGTCACGTTTTGCTTTGGTGCAAATGCCGTGTCGCTTACACCGAGAACAATTTGTTTCGCAGCCATCTTCTTAATCACGTCATGAGCCCAATACGATGCATTAACATCATTAAACGATTTGTCATAGTTAAGGATGGAATACATACTGAAATGGCTCACTTCCGCAGTGATCATATCGCTTGCATACGTTCCGCCCGCATACTTCAGGCTGCCGTCATCGGCGATGTAATAGATCCCAGCCAGAGCATGGCGAGAATTCTCATTTACACTCATCCTAATGGTGACTGGTTTGGAGAAGTTCTCAAGCTGAAGTACCGTTCCATCAGCTTTCAGAATAGATAATTTGAAGGTATAGACCTCTCCTAAAGCGGATATGTCTGCTTTATTCTTGCTTTCGACACGTTCCATTAGTTCTTTAATCTGATCTGCTGATAATGTGTCTATTTCAAAGGAGATTTGGGCGCGTTCAAGTTCGTCTCTTGTAACCAGCCCTTCCAAATCCTTTAATACCTCAGCAGGAACTTCGATCTCTGCTCCGCTATGTTTAATTTTTAAAGCGTTCTTGCCATCATTTGCTGCCGTTTTAACCGGAAACAGCACCTGCCGTTCTCCTTTTGCCATTTCGAATGACAGGCTGTTCTGACTGTTCGGTTTGCTTGGGGTAACCCCATTGCTCACGAGGCTGTCCGTATTGACAGGGTTGGTTGGAGCAGGCGGATAGCTTGGATTGGTCGGATTCTGCACCTTAACCGGTACGTTGAAATCATCGACGTTAATATGTCCAAAACCGCCTGTGGATTGGTCAACCACCTTAATGTAAAGCTCTTCACCGATATACTGCGACGCATTCCAATTCTTCCGTTGATATTCCTCATAATTGGTTGCTATCTCTTTAAATAACTCCTTGCCGTCCGATGCCCGAACCAGCGCAACATACAGCTTATCCATATCACGTCCGCCACTGACAAGGAAGTTGATCTTACCGTTCCCGCCAAGGACAAAATTCTGTGATTTTAGCGTTCCCGTTGAGCTGTCACCACCGGCTGCTTCGTTGAAGCCCCACAAATGATAGCCACCTGGAATTTTTTGCGACGGATTGAAATATATCGTATCCCAGAAAAGCTGGGCATTGGTCACATGGACATCCTTGAAGGCATCTCCTTCCGCTATCCAGCCTGTTAAATCACCTGTAGCAAAATCATGATTAGGCAGATCCGTAATATCGGTATACACCGAGTTGTCCCAGTTATCTGGAACATAGACCGGAGTAGCCGGTTCACCCGTCAAGGCATTCATATTCCATACTTCCATCGACTTGACCGTAATATCTTTGTCAGCCCAGATCTTCAAGCCTAAAGAATCGTATCGGCCTACGTAGACGCGAGTTGTCAGCTTTTTCTTATCATTGGCAAAAGCTTCAACTACCGAACGGTCGAGGAAAATATGAAGCTTCAGATTCTCTCCGTCAAGATCGACGTACCCGCCTTGAATACCATCCACACGCACATCCGGATCAATACTGCTCTTGGTCCGATCCACGTTGAAGGTCTCGTCTGTCTTATCGTAGTAAATCAGTGTTGCTTCTTGGCCGTTATCGGAGCGTCGCACCTTGAGACCGAATTTCTGGGCTTCACCTGGATCAATTTCCATCACAATCTCCAACATGTCGCCTTTGACATTTTGGATCAATTGATTGGCAGTCTGTAGATTTTTGTCTGCAAAATCAACCAGTTTAGTACTTCGTAGACTCTGCAATTCTTGAATCGGCTCAATGCGCAATTCATCATGATCATCCAGACTTAGGGAAACTGGCAATGCCAGATTATGAGCCCATCCGGCTTGATATTCAGCCTGTGGTGTTCTTACATTCTGCACCATGGAGTAGACGACCGTTCTTCCATCAGGTGTGACCATACCGCTCTCTGCGGTTAAATAACCATCGCCTACATCCATTTTGGAGGGTGCCTCCTGATCAGGTATAAATTTGAAGTTATCGCGGTCCCATGTTCCAATCCAGTAAAAAACCTCAACATCTCTTTGCACATCGTTAGCTGGAGCAACATGCTCCGGCTTTTCATGAGGATTAACCATAAAAATATACTTTTGCTTGCCCGTACTATCCTTGCCTAACGGTAGTAATACCGGCAGTTCCCATACCGTACCGAGCTCCGGATAGAGGCTTCTGTCACTAACAAATAAAGGCCCCTTATACTCCCAGTTGTACATATCGTCGGATACATACACCAAAGCTGTGCCGCTGCTGAAGTCTTGAAGGCCGGACGTCACTAACTGATACCACTTATCCACCTCTTCGTCGTACCATACGAATGGATCACGAAACTCGTTATGGATGCCATTGCCATTCTGCTCCGTTACCGGTTTGGAATATTTCACCCATTGCTCTAAATTGGGATCCGACAAATCGGCTGGAGTTGCCAGCCCGGTTCTTTGGTTCGGTGACAAGGAGTCATTGCCAGCAGTATAGAAAAGTACCGGATTGCCATCGCGATCATACGCTGCACTGCCTGACCATGCTCCGTCCGGATCAAGGTCACCCGCTTCGGGGGCAAGAGCAGGCCGTACATTTTCCCAGTGAACCATATCGTCACTAACCCAATGTCCCCAATGGATTTGATGCCAGTATGGACCTTGCGGGTTATGCTGATAAAACAAATGGTAGTTGCCGTTATAATAAATCGGTGCATGCGCCTCATTCATCCAGTTTTGCGGTGGCATTGCGTGATACTGGGGACGGTGCTGATCTCCATCAAGCACACTTGGGTCTTCATCAATATCACCATTTGGAATTTCTGGAATCGAGCCGTCATGAAGAGTTTTCACATTCTCATATTCAGCAAGGATCTCCTGACTTGTAAGGGCTATGTTTTGCAGTTTTACTTCATCTATAAGTCCGCTGAACATATTGTATGAGAACAAACCTGCCAACTCTACGGGTTTATTATTTTTACCGATTATCAAACCTTCGGTAGATGGTGTAATCGGAATATCGACAGGGGTAGCTTGGGAAGCTATTTCCTCACCGTTCAAGTACAATTTAATCATGCCATGCTTCTTGTCGAAGGTAGCAGCCACATAATTCCATTTGTATTTTTCTAGTGGATGATCTTTAACCCACACTTGAATCCACTTGCCGCCAATTCCGACCTGCATCGACCATGTGCCGTGCCGGTACATGCCAAGCTCGAAGCCTTCCGCTTTATCCTGATTGGACTGGCTCACGATTGTTGATAGCTTGTTTCCGTCTCCCCATTCGTAGCTGCGCGGCGCGACCCAAGCTTCAAGCGTTAACGCGTCACGTACTGGAATAGTATTCTTTGCATTGATCTCGATATCATTCGAGTAACCATCGAACAGCAAGGCGCCACCTTTTACTCCGCGCGGAGTCCATCTTGGGTCTTTAGAAGCCATATATCTAGCGCTATTAAATACATAATTCACATCGTGCTCAAGATTGCTTACTTCCTCAAATGCCTTCTTGCCTGTGCCTTCATCAAAATTCATGTAGAATATGTTACCCACAGCATCAGATTGAAAAGCATCAACGGAAATACTGGCTTGATTGGATTGATCGATAACCTTGATATAAAGCTTCTTATTGTAGTGTTCCTGCATTCTCAAGGAAATTTCCTCATTTGCACTGATGTCATCGGTCTTCTTCATCAACGCGTTAGTGCTGGCATCATATAGCGCGACGTAGGCGTCCTCCGGATTGTCGATACCTACAACAGTGAAGTTAATCGTCCCGGTTCCTTGAAGCGTGAAGATACCCGAGGTAATCGAGCCCTGTCCCTCTAAGGAAGACTTGGCATAAAAGTTACCTTCTTTACCGGATTGAGCTTCATCGGTTACTTGAAAAGCATTACCATCAACGATCCAAGCATCGAAGTTTCCGGTTTCAAAACCAGGATTCTGCATTTCGGTCGGCAAAATATTATCCGCCATAACCCCTTCTTCTGGTACAAGTTCATTAAAGGTGTTGAAGGCGTCCGCAAATATTACCCCCCAATCCACGGTCCCATTATCGACGATCTCTAGATATAGTTTCTTTCCGATATACTTGGAAAGATCGGCTTTATACTGTTCCATGTTCGCGAGTCTCAATCCCTGTGCCGGATCCGGGAACGCGGACTCGTTAAATTCGGTATTTCCGTACCTGGCAATCAAGTCTCCCGTATCCGCATCAATGACGCTCACGTACACTTGATCCGTATGCTTGCCTCCGCCCAGTCTGAAGGTGATCCAACCAGTTCCTCCAAGCTCGAAGGTGCTGGAACGAAGTACGCCGGTCGCGGCTTCAGCATACTTCCAGCCGTTTAAATGATAAATGCCTTCCTGGTTGTACGGGATTTGTTCTGCCCACCAGGTTGTTTCGTCCGATACACTATTCGTACCAAACGCTTCGCCTTCCACTACCGTCCATCCTGTTAAATCTCCGGTTTCAAAGCTGGGATTTTCGATTTGATAGCGTTTGAAATCCGGCTTGATATCCGTGGCGAAAATTCCTTTAACCGGTTCGGATGGATGGTACATGAGGAAGGCGTCCGCAAATATTACCCCCCAATCCGAGGTTGCATTATCGACGATCTCCACATACAGCTTCTTACCCATATATTCAGAAAGATCCGCCTTATACTGCTCCATATTAGCAAGCCGCAAGCCCTGATCGGGATTCGGGAAGCCAACGTCGGCGAATGCGCTGTTGCCGTACCTCGCAATACTTTGCCCCGTATTGGCTTCCACGACATTTACATATATCTTGTTAGGATTTTTTGCACCGCCAAGCTTGAAGCTGATCCAGCCGCTACCGCCCAGCTCGAAGGTGGTGGATCGAAGAACACCTGTAGCAGCTTCATCATGCTTCCAGCCGTTTAAATGATAACTGTCTTCCTGGTTGTACGGTATTTGTTCCGCCCACCATGTGGATTCATCCGATACGCTGTCCTGACCGAACGCTTCGCCTCTGACAACCGTCCATCCTGACATATCCCCTGTTTCGAAGCCTGGATTCTGAATCTGATAGACCGCATCCGTAACTGACAATTCCATGTCCGCCTTTGGAATAGAAGCTTCCCCAACTTCAACTCTGGCTTCGGCTGATACCGAGATTCCTGGAGCCACAAGCTGAAGAGCCATAACCAATACAACCATACTGGAGATCCATGATTTACTTTTTTTGGCTTCCATCATGAAACGAGCCTCCTTCATCATTTCTTATTCATGCAAACATTGCTACTTCATTTGGAAATTGCTCACCTACCAAGATGCATATTTATTTTGTAAGAGGGAAGGTATAATAAAGCGCTTTCAATTGAGGGTTTACTTGCTTGAGGTGTTTGTTTCATTATCCATATGATAAGAAGCGCCTAAGCGCTTCTCTACCAAATGGACTGCATATTCCATACTTCCATAGTTTTAACAACGAGCTCTCCATCTCCCCAGAGCTCTAGCCCCAAGGCGTCCTTACGGCTCGGATAGACTCGGGTCGTCAAACTTTTCAAACCATTGGCATAGGCTTCGACCATTGAGCGATCCAAATAGATGTGAAGCTTCAGATTCTCCCCTAGCAGATCCAGCTTACCACCCTGAACTCCACTGCACTTTTCTCCCGGATGTTGTGTCGTTTTTGTCCGATCCACCAAGAGTTTAGCTTCATTCAAATCATAATACAACAGAGTTTCCTCTTCTCCATCCGGTGTACACCGGACCTTGATTCCGAGTTGTGTGGCACCACCCGGTTCCAGTTCCACTTGAATTTCAAGCATGTCACCTTGAACATCCCTTAGCAATACATTAGCCTCAGTCAATGACTTGTCATGGAACGATAGCTGCTTAGCACCGCGCAGGGATTGAAGTTCCTGAATCGGCTCGATTCCCAGCCGTCCGTCACCCCTTAAATATACGCTTAGCGGCAAGCCGCCGTTATGAGCCCAACCCGATTGATATTCGAGCTCGGACGTCCGGTCTCCTTGGGCAATTGTAAATATGATCTTTCTGCCAGTCTTTGGATCCACCATTCCGCTTGGGCCGGTAAAATGGAAATCACCGACGTCAATCAGTTCCGGCTCCTCTTGATCTGGTATGAACGAAAGATTGTGTTTATCAAGTCGTCCTATCCAATAGAATACTTCGACATCAGCCCCTTTTCCCACGGGACTGACTAGCAGTAGATGCTTGTTCTCACCCTGGTTGTCGATGCCAAGCGGAAGAAGTACAGGAAGCTCCCAGATAGGTCCAAGATAGGGGAATTTCTGAATATCCGCTTGATAAAATGGTCCTTTGTACGTCCAATTCAGCATATCCTGTGACTCAAATGCTAATGCTGCTCCACCTTCGCCTTCAATCCCCGATCCAACTAGAGCATACCAGCCGTCATCGTCCTTCCATACGAACGGATCGCGGAAATCCCCGAATGCGCCCATTCCCTTCTCCTGTACGATGAGCGGTTCCGGATGTTTGACCCATTGAACCAAATCCGGGTCTCCATTCTCGGAATAAGTGCTCCGGGCAAGTGCCACGCTCTGATTCGGCGAAACACTGTCATTACCCGCCGTAAAGAACAAGACAGGCAGACCGTCTGCATCATAAGTTGCGCTTCCCGACCAGATCCCGTCAGGTGCAAGCTGGTCCTTTTCAGGTGCCAAGGCCACGGGAAGATCACGCCAATGCACTAGATCCTTACTTACCCAATGTCCCCAATGGATCTGATAAAAGAACGGCCCTAACGGGTTATGCTGATAGAACAAATGATATTGCCCGTCAAAATAGATCGGCGCATGAGGTTCGTTCATCCAATGAGCGGGGGGGCTGACATGATACTGCGGTCTATGCCGATCCAGCAACAGAGGTGTCCGATCCAGCTTGATCTCATCATATTGCACTTGAGGCTTAACGCCTCCATGTGCGGATTCCAGCACATGCTGATATGAAGCGGCAACTTCCTCTGCACTTAAGGCCCGGTTATACATCTTCAGTTCATCGATGATACCGCTATACATCTGGAGGTTGAATACTTCCCCCACAGGCTGCTGTGATTATTCTTGCCAATGAGCAGATCCGTGCCCACTGCCTCGGCAAGCCGTGAACCGCAAGGCACGGCAGACGAAGCAATTTCACAGCCGTTCAAGTACAGCTTGAGTTCGCCTTGATTCCCATCGAATACACAGTTTACGTAAGACCATTCATTCTTTGGAAGCTCGTAGCCATTCGGTGACCAAATTCCCTTCCAGCCCCCTTCTTCGAGCCCAACTTGGAAGGACCAGCTGCCGTGTCGGAACATGCCAAGCAGATAACCCTGCTTGCGCTCCATATTGTGGCGGTTTACAATGGCAGCCAACTTACCTTCATAGCCCCAATCATAAAAGCGTGGTGCTACCCACACTCCTATAGTTAGTGCTGATCGAAATTCCGGAGCGTTGTTCGTGTCTCCCTTATTGACCTGATGGGCAATAGCAGTTGAGTAACCGTCAAACAGAAGACCGCTTCCCGTTACTCCCTGTCTCCATTGCGGACCAGACCGTTCGGTAAACTCCGCTTGATTAAATACGTACTGAATATCATCCCGGACTTGGGATACACTCTCCAGAGCGTTTGCTCCGGTTCCTTCATCAAAATCCCAATGCATCATTAATCCTCGGTCATCCGTTGTATGGCTCATGCATCATTCCTCCCTGCAGTCTGCTCTGTTGTACAGGCTGGAATATGAATAGATTTAAGAGTATAGATCTGAAGCGAATCCAGTACAACCTGCCCTGATTGCGTGCTTATCCCAACTTCCTCAATCGGAGCGTCAGGGAAAATTTGATCCGTCAGTACAACTAGGCCATTATCCGCATACACTTCAACCGCATTGCGGTCCAGCCAGATATGCAGCTTGATCTTTCCATTCACCGCAACCATTCCAGCACCGTGCTTGGTAGCAAACGATGGGTGAAAATCCGTCACACCCGATTTGGAACGGTCAATGAATAGCCATTGGTGTTCAGGGTCATATCCAATAACAATCTCGCTCTGCCCAGAGGATTTCAATCCAATATGAACCTCTTCACCGGACCGAACATCGATATCTGCTTCAATCTCCAGCAGGTCTTCGTTCATCTTCTGCATAAAGGGGGTCTCTGGCGTAACAGCAACGTCATTCCAGCTCATTGATTCTTTACGCAGCTGTTCTATTTCTCGGACAGGCATTTGAGTCAAAATCACTCCACCATTTCTGTTAGTCAGTGACAAGGCACGAGGTAGAGTCATGGCACCTCTCCACGAACCCGTAGGTGTCTCATTGGCATACTTCCAGTTACTCATCCACCCGATGATCACACGGCGTCCGTCTTGCTCAGGTATATCCGACCAGCTCACTCCCGCATAGTTGTCTCTACCATAATCCAGCCACATGATATGGTCGGCCGGATTGTCATTAATGAAAGTATTTCCGTCGAACTCTCCAATAAAATATTGCGTACGTGATCCTTCCGGACAGTTGGGATTATCCCCGATGCTTATGATCAGTACCCATTTAGAACGCCCGGTCTCATCAATCGGCAATTCAAACAGATCAGGGCATTCCCAAACTCCGTCATGCGAACCCTCTCCTTTACCGAATTCACCAGTTAACGACCATTCACGCAGATTTTTGGACCGGTAAAACCGGGTATGGTCACCCGCAACAATAACCATAATCCAATTCTCGCTTTGTGGATGCCAGAATACCTTCGGGTCCCGGAAGTCAAGCAGCTCATCCTCAGCGAGGACAGGATTCCCCTCATATTTGTGCCAGGTGTGTCCTGCATCACGACTGTAAGCCAAACTCTGCCGCTGGCGTGGCTGTCCAGACTCTGGACATGTATCCGCATGGGTAAAGAGCGCGATCAATCCATGGGAACCTTCGAACAATCCGCTGCTATTGTTCCAGTCCACCACACAACAACCGGAGAATATGGCTCCATGTTCATCAGGGAACAGAGCGATCGGCATATGCTTCCAATGAACCAGATCCTTACTTACTGCATGACCCCAGTGCATCGGTCCCCATTTATTGCTGTAAGGATGGTACTGATAGAATAGATGATAGCTTCCCTCGTAAAATACTAATCCGTTCGGATCATTCAACCAATGGGATGGAGGTGAAAAATGAAACCCCGGTCTGAAACGCTCATCATTGTTCTGTTTATTGGACTCTATCATTTGGTTAATCTCATATGTTGTGGGCATAGATCCAAGAGCCCCCTTTCGTGTTGTTACTAACGCCCCGCCGGCATTAGCAAAAGTCAGCATGCTAACGATTTGCTGGCTGGTCAGATCATTCAAAGAACTTCCCGTTTCCAGGATCTTATACAACAAGCATCCCAGAAAAGCATCCCCGGCTCCGGTCGTGTCGATGGTCTTCACTTGAAACCCCGGAACATATCCATCCTGACCAGCCAGACGGTAGTAGCAGCCTTTTTCTGCTAAAGTAACGACGATCAACACGATACTGAATTGTTGTTGCAACTCTAGTGATCCCTGCTCCACATCACTGGTACCTGTAATAAAGAAAAGCTCTTCTTCTGATATTTTCAAAATATCTACATACTTCATACCCCAGAGAATATTCTGCTTTGCTGCCTCCTTGCTCTCCCATAACGCAAACCGTATATTGGGATCGAATGAGAGCAACACTCCTGCTTCCTTTGCCTTAAGAACTGCCGTCTTTGTTGCCGTACGAGCCGGTTCATGGGTCATGGACAACGAGCCAAAATGTAGAGCCTGGCAAGTTTCAATCCGATCGAGTGGGACATCCTTTGAGTGTAAGAGGGTATCCGCTCCCGGCTTTCGAAAGAAACTGAAGGACCTGTCTCCTTTGTCATCTAGATGAACAAATGCCAACGTTGTACTCGCTTCATTGGTAAAAGAAACGTCAGACACATCAACACCACTGCTAAGTAGTGTGTTATGCAGTAATGTACCGAATTGGTCCTCCCCAATCTTGCTAATCAATGCTGAGCTGGCTCCTAATCGAGCTAACGCAGCTGCTACATTAGCCGGAGCTCCTCCGGGATTGCATTCAAATTGCTCGTTTCCCCCAGCTGTGCGACCCGCTGGAGTAAAGTCTATCAATACTTCCCCGATAGCAATAACATCAAGCACAGTTTCTCTCCACCTATCATCTAGTTATTTATTTTTTCAGATTTGCATTATAACGATCCAGTCCAGTTTGATAAATCTCCATTATTTCGTTTAAGCCCATCTTTTCCAGTGTCTTCACATAGTTGTCCCATTGTTCATCTGCGCCGCCATCAACAATAAACTTCCCTCTTTGGGTGTTAACATATTTAATGAGTTCTGGCTCAATCTTATTGATTTTGTCTAATTCCTCTGGCTCAAAGAAGATACTTGGATAGTTTTCCTTTTCCATGTATGCATTGTAATATTCTTCTAAATCCTCAGCGCGCTGTTGGGCCCGTGGCTCCATATCTACAACTTTCCCGAAGTCCTCAAAAGTAATGACGCCAGGTCCGCCTGAACCTGGAGCAACCTTTTGACGGAACTCACCTGCAGAAGTTCCCTCAGGAAGCGGTAAGTTCACCAATTTCCCATTTTCGTCTTTCTCATATACGATGTCCAGTGGACCCCAATGGATTTGAGCGGCCATGTAAGGTTCATACTGCTCATCGATCCAACGCATTGTGATATCTGGGTTAGTATTTTCTTTTGTAATTACAAAGGCCCCACGTCCCGGACCACCACCATTGGAACGTCCAATCGTTTGATCTCCATTTGGTCCTTTCAGCGGAGACAATAGAGCATAATCCTTACCGCGCTCAGTCCCGACAACCTCTTCGACTTCCCACCAGATATAAGATCCCAGCGTCTCATCAGTCGTTTTGCCTTTGGCCAGATACTGTGCTGCGTCCTGCGTGAAGGATTCTGGATCAATTAGTCCCTGCTTATACCATTTTTCATGGAAATAATTCAAGGCTTCCTTATATTCAGGTTGAATAGCGGTAAAAATAACCTTTCCATCGCGAACTACTCGATGCTCCAGGTTATCCGGAAGTCCAAATGCTCCGAAAATTCCTGCAATATCCATACACCATTGCATGTGCATAAAGCTTAATGGGATTTCATCTTGCTTACCATTGCCATTCGGATCCTGCGTTTTAAAGGCAAGTAGTGCTTCCGTGTATTCATCCAGTGTTTCTGGCATTTTCAGACCAAGCTTATCAAGCCAGCTTTTATTGATGACGTGAAAGAAGGGGTTGGTTCCAAGATTATTATCTTCCCAAGACGGTAGCCCATAGATGTGTCCATCAGGCGCCGTAATCGATGATTTGATGTCAGGTCGACGTTCGAGAAGCGCTTTCAAGTTAGGAGCATATTGATCAATTAAATCCTCCAGTGGGATAATGGTTCCGTCTTTACCGTAATTGATTAACTCGTAATCGGTAAATCCAGCTCCGTAAAATGCATCCGGTAAATCTCCGCTAGCGAGTAACAAGTTTTTCTTTTCTACATAATCGGTGTCAGGGATATTCTCCCAGTTGATCTCCACATTAGTATCCTTTTCCAGCCGTTTGAAGATTTCCATTTCCGAGTACTCGGGAGCCAATGCAGCTTTCGGAGATACCATTGTTAATGACACTGCTTCGTTAACAATCGGAAGACCGGTTTTGTTGAAATTTGCCTCTTGATCTGGGCTATTTGCCTGATTTGTTGACCCGTTACCATTTCCCGAACAACCGCTAAGCACAAACGTTCCAGCTAACACAACAATCCCTGCATTTTTGAATACTGATTTCATTGTACATAACCTCCCTTTTATTCATCGCAAGCTAAAAGTCATACATTGCCTTTCCCCGTATTATCTGAATACTGCTGCACATCCCCCCTTTCAAGCTCCATGTCAATATCAACCCTTGATCGAGCCGATCATCACGCCTTTAACAAAATACTTCTGAAGGAAAGGATACAAAATCAACAGTGGCAGACTGGATACCATGATGACACCGTATTTGATCAGTTCTGTAACGCGCATTTTCGCAGCGTAGGATTCCACATCGATCATCATGCCGGAGTTGACCTGATTCTGTACAAGAATGTTGCGAAGCACCAATTGTAGCGGATACTTGCTTTCATCGTTCAGATAGATCAAAGCGTCGAAGAAACCATTCCAAAAGCCGACAACATGATATAGCACCATTACAGCCAGGATGGACTTGGACAAAGGCAGGACGATGCTCCAGAAGAATCTGGTGTTGGAACATCCATCAATAGATGCCGCTTCCCACATTTCGTCCGGTATAGACGATTGAAAAAATGTTCTTACGATAATGACATTGAATACACCGCCTGCTCCAGGAATAACAAGCGCCCAGATCGTATTCAGCATATGGAGATCCTTAATCAGCAAATAGGTTGGGATCAGCCCCCCACTAAAAAACATCGTAACTAGCAAAAACCACATAATTGCAGATTTACCTACCAAATTTCTACGAGCTAACGGGTAAGCAGCAAAAACAGTCACGGCTACTCCAATTAATGTTCCCAGAGTCGCGTATAAAATCGAATTGGCATATCCTATCCATATGGATGAATCACCAAAAATCCGCTCATAACCATCCAACGTGAAGCCTTTCGGAAACAACCAGACCTCACCTGAGTAGATATAATTAGGATCACTGAATGATGCAATCAGTACAAAGTACAACGGGAATAATACGAGCAGCATAATTATGGTCAACAGAATATAGTTGATGATGTCAAACCATGCGTCTCCTCTGCTCTTTCTTTTCAATAATTGATTCAAAATGAACTCCTCCTTACCACAGACTGGTTTCTGTCATCTTTTTAGCGATTCGGTTGACGGTGAAAATCAGGATAACATTGATAAATGAATTAAACAGACCGACTGCCGTAGAAAAGCTGTATTGAGCCTTCTGAATCCCCATTTCGTACACATAGGTCGGAATAATATTAGAGGTCGCATAATTCAAATCACTTTGCATAAGAAACGCCTTTTCGAACCCGATGCTCATAATGTTGCCGAGTGCGAGAATCAGCAAGATAACGATCGTCGGCAAAATACTTGGAATATCCACATACCATACACGCTTCCATTTGCTCGCTCCATCCACCGTTGCAGCTTCATGAAGTTCAGGATTGACCCCGGCAAGAGCAGCGAGGTAAATAATGGTGGCGAATCCTGTTTCTTGCCAAATTCCTGATAATATATACAAAGGACGGAACCAACCTTCATCGGCCATAAACAGAATGGGATCTCCTCCGAACAAGGTGATAACATGATTCACAATTCCACTGTTTGGAGACAAAAATATATTAAGCATTCCGACAAGTACAACGGTAGATATAAAGTGCGGTGCATAAATCACTGTCTGCACAAATTTCTTGTATTTCTTACCCAGCATCTGATTCAACATAATTGCGATGATGATTGGAGCCGGGAAACCAAACAACAACGAAAGAAAACTGAGTGAAAGCGTGTTCGTAATGATTGGCCAGAAGTTATAGGAATTAAAAAAATCTATGAAATGCTGGAATCCTACCCATTCACTTCCCCAGATCCCCTGACTTGGTGAAAAATCCTTAAAAGCAATTTGCACCCCATACATCGGATAATACCTAAATACAAGATAAAGAATTATGATCGGCAGCAAAAACAGATACAGTTCATAGTCACGTTTGACTCGACTCCATCTTTTTTGATTTGGTTTGATCATGGAATGATCCGCCCCGTTAGTTCTTGATTTCACTCTTATACTCCCTTTCATGTAAAAGTAATTAACCATTTTGAAACGTTTCCAATTTAATATAAGAAAAACACCAGTTGATAGATTTATACCATGAATCAACCGAATGAACTGATGTTTTTCAATGTATAACAGTCGTTATAAAGCGTTCTTAACTCCAAGTTGAAACGTTTCCAATTCAGAAGAGAAAAACGAAAGATGGTAAATCCATACCCATGAGCTGATGGTTTTCTGATCCACAAGGGATCATGTAGTTTCACCTTGTCTGAATAGAACAGGAATACGATATACTTGCTTATCTAAGGTTATGCCTTCGATCTTGTTAAAGAGTAGTCTGATTGTCATGCGTGCCATCTCTTCCACTGGCTGCCTGATCGTTGATAATATAGGATGAAAATAGGGATTATCCTGAATGCCGTCATAACCGATGACCTTTACATCCTCTGGAACACGAATGCCCTGCCTTCGTGCTCTATCTATATAGTTGGCGGCTAACATATCAGTAATAGCAAATATGCCATCCACATCGCCATGCTCATTTAGGAACTCGTTAAAAAAGGCATTATCATCCTCAATGGGGTCCGGCTTCTCGTAGATTACATAATCGACCCCCATAGTTTGTGCCTCATGAATGAATCCTTTTCTCCGATTCATAGTTTCACTGAAAACGGAAGTAACGCTTCCTATAAAAGCTGGTTTCCGAGCTCCTGCTTTTACAAGTTCCCTTAAAGCTAGCCGTCCTCCCTCATAATTATCCGAAGTCACGCAGGTGATTGTCTTGTTAAAGTGTCTGTCGATACTTACCATCGGAATGTCGTTGCTTATATTATTCTCAATATCATTGTAAGTTATGCCAACAATACCTGCCACTTTGTTTTGCCGAAGCATATCCAGATAATATAGTTCCTTTTCGGGTTTGCCGCCGCTATTGCATAGCATAAGCTTAAAGTCTTCCCGTTCCAATTCATCCTCAATGTAATAAGCCAATTCAGAAAAGAAAGGATTCCAAATGCTTGGAAGCAACAAAGCTACCATCTTAGATTTCTGCATCTTGAAATTTCGTGCAACTTCATTAGGGAAATAATTCAGTTCTTGTATGGCTTCCTCCACTTTTCTGCGTGTATTGGGTTTTACAGCACCAGAGTTGTTAATGACTCTGGACACGGTTCCCACAGCGACGCCAGCTAAGTTAGCTACATCTTTAATGCTTGTCATCTAGCACCTCCGAGATCTCTTACAAAATCTATAATAACACCAAATTGGAAACGTTTCAATATCTAATTTGGAAACGTTTCAATATCTAAAATTCAAAGGTTATTGTTTAATAATTCAACTTTCGCAGCTTACATCATTAAACAAACCCATGATATAGCTGGGCAAACTAGCGATCCAATCATGTAGATGACAAAAAACAGACATTTTGTTCTTTTTTATCTTGGCTTGAGCCATTTCAAGAAATAAAACCATGAATTGTTGAAGTGCGGTCTGGAAGTCCAAATAGCGGCTGAATACAATTGTAGTGTAGCTAATCAGTCGTTTATTCCTGCTTCGTACAAAAACTAGTTTAACGGGAAATTAAAAATTATTACTAGAATTGCATATTCCCCTACCTGTTTACACAGTACTCGAATAGAAATACACTTCCGCTAACAATTTATTCATACAATATATGAGATATTAAAAATAGGGAGTGATCATCACTTGAAACAAAAAGGGAAAAAAGTTCTATCATTATTATTAGCATCCCAAATGCTTATTACCGGAGTATTCACTGGGGGCGTAGCCCAGGCGGCGGATGCGACCATCACAGGAACGCCTTATAACGCTACTGGCAACTACGATGTTACTGCACCTCATATTATCATTAATCAGGTTTATGGTGGCGGGACAAAAACGGCTCCAGATACTTATTCCACTAATGGGTTCATAGAGTTATACAATCCGACGGATCGTGATGTAAATCTATCAGGCTGGTCATTACATTACGCATATGCATCAAAAGATGGAATATCCCAACCTTGGGTACAATTAAATCTCACCGGTACAATCAAAGCGTATTCTTCCTATCTGATTATTGGTAAAGCAACTGGAGCAAGTAATCCAATGGTTGACTTGACTGCTACATACGATCAGAAGTTGATTGATGCGAACAATGAAGAAGTTTTCATTAATAACAAAGGCTTAAAGGTTGTGCTAACCAGCAACATGGACTCATTGAATACTACTAATCCTTTCAATCCCCTGGCTAATGGTTATGTGGACATGCTGGGCACTGCTGGGAATGATGATGGAAATCTAATTGACGGCTATGAGATTGATTTCCCTGTAGGAAGCGGTGGGAATTCTAAGAAAATCGGACTTCGCCGTGTTCATTTCAATGACACGGATAACAATAAAGTAGATTTTCAACCGGTTGACTATTCAGCTGCATCGCTGAATGGCAAAGGACCTCGTTACAGCGGTGACGGTGAGTGGGGTCAAACGCTTGGCATCACTACTACTTCTCTTCCCGATGCTTATGTTGATTCAACCTACTCCGTAACGGTGGCTGTGTATGCCGGTAAGCTACCTTACACTTTTGCTGCAACTGGACTGCCTAATGGTCTAAATATTGACGCTTTGAACGGTAGCATTACAGGAGTACCAACTACGGAAGAGACAACGTCGGTAAACATTACGGTAACCGACAGCACCTACATTCCAGCAGTCGTTAATACAACGCTGACACTCAACGTACGTAAGGCGCAAATTAGCGATAAACTGAGTGTAGAGAAGATCAGCCAATATACGGTTGGAGAATCCAATGCCGATGGCGGCGTGGCTGAAATCGTTAAGTACAATAAAGACAATGGCAAGATGTATCTGGTTAATGGTGCCAGCAATCCACCCAGTGTAGATATTGTAGCTCTCACGAACAGTGCAACACTCACGAAGGAAAAGTCTATCCTCGTTAAAGAGCTATCAGAAGTTGATGGTTTCGTCTACGGGGATCTGACTAGTGTAGACATTAACACTGCGACCAAACGTGTTGCGATAAGCATACAAGAAGCTGATCATATGAAGAATGGTAAGATTCTTGTACTCGATTATGAAGGAAATTTACTGAAGACGTATGAGACTGGTGTGCAACCAGATATGGTCTTATTCACTTCCGATGGTAAGTATTTACTGACAGCAGACGAAGCTGAGCCGCGGAACGGCATTGATGACCCTGAAGGTAGTGTGACGATCGTTGATACTACAACAGACGTCTCAACGAAAGTAAAATTCGATAATGAGGCAGTGATTGACGATAGCGTTCATATTCGTGGAGCATCAGATCCGACGACTGGAATAATTACTAGCAGCGGCACCAAAGCTGATGCTATCTTCGACCTAGAACCGGAATATATTACATTTAACGATGACCAATCGAAAGCATATGTCGCGCTACAAGAAAATAATGCAATTGCAGTTGTGAACATTGTGAGCAAGAAGGTGGATTCCGTCAAAGGGCTTGGTTACAAGGATTATAACGATCCTAAGAACAGCATTGATTTGGTGAAGGATGCAAGTATTAATCTGGAAAACGTTCCTTTCTTCGGGATGTATATGCCAGATGGTATCGCAAGCTATAACTATAATGGAACTCAATACCTATTCACTGCCAATGAGGGAGATGCCACAGAGTGGCCTGCTGACTCAGATACTCCAACAAGAATCAGTGCAACAGAAATTGGAGCTATCAAGGGTGGATTAAACCCTAGCTCACCAGCAGCCATTTTCCTAAATAATGCAACCGTTAATGGAAAAACCCCTTACGATAAAGTCGAAGTCGTAAGCGACATGGGAAATGAAGGAATTTATATGTACGGTGGGCGTTCTTTCTCTATCTGGAACGCAAGCACCATGAATCAGGTCTTCGACAGTGGTAATGATTTCGAGACGATTACCTCACAACGTTTACCGGATTATTTCAATACAAACCACAGCAAGGTAGCCATAGATGACAGAAGTGCCAAAAAAGGACCTGAACCGGAATACGTTACGGTTGGTCAAGTTGGGAATAAGGTATTCGCCTTCGTAGGACTAGAACGAATCGGCGGTGTCATGACCTACGATGTGACGGATCCAAGCCAACCGGTGTTCGCTAATTATTTCAATCCGCGTGACTTTACCAAAGGTTTAGAAACGGACACCGGACCGGAAGGCCTGGAATTCATCCCAGCAAGTAGCAGTCCAACTGGATTGCCACTACTGTTAGTAGCGAATGAAGTTAGCGGAACAATCGCTGTTCTGCAATTGAACGTAACGAAGGTAACGTTGGATAAATCTGTACTAGAGCTACAACCAAATGGTCCTTCCGCACAGCTTAATGCTACTGTAACATCAGTAGGCGGTGGTGCTGATACAGTAACCTGGACAACTTCTAACAATACAATTGCAACTGTCGATGGCAATGGATTTGTTACACCAGGTGCGGTAGAAGGCACAGCAGTTATTACGGCGATTAGCGCGGATGGCTACGGTGTAGCAGAAGCAGATGTGACGGTTAGCCATTCGTGGAACCTAACTGTGATGCATACGAATGATACCCATGCTCACTTGGCTGATGTGGCTAGACGTGCAACACTGACCAAGCAAGTACGTAATGAAGTTGCTAACAGCCTCTTACTTGATGCCGGTGACGTATTCTCGGGAGATCTATATTTTACCAAGTGGGCAGGTCAAGCAGATCTTGAATTTATGAATTATCTTGGCTACGACGCCATGACATTTGGGAATCATGAATTTGATTCTGGAACTAAGATTCTCGCGGATTTCGTCAGCAAAGCAAAATTCCCATTGCTCACCTCCAATGTCGATTTCAGTGCTGATGCTAATATCAGCCCATTGCTGAAGGTAGCGAAAACAATCAAAACAAGCGAGACTAAGACAACTAATAATGCAGGTGTATATCCATATATTATTCTAGATGTGAACGGACATAAGGTTGGTGTATTCGGCTTAACAACTGAAGATACATTCGAGACCTCCAGCCCCGGTAAGAATGTTCAATTTAATGATGCAGCCACCTCTGCTATGGCTACGGTGGCTAATATCAAAGCGCAAGACGTAAATGTGATCATCGCATTGTCCCACTTAGGTTATAACCGGGACAAACAATTAGCCAAGACCGTTGAAGGTATCGATCTAATCGTCGGTGGTCATACCCATACGAAGCTTGATACGCCAGAAATCTTAACAGATGCACATGATGCACCAACGGTCATCGTACAAGCGAACGAATGGAGTAAATTCCTCGGTCGTGTTAATCTGGCATTTGATGAACATGGTGTTGTCTTAGCAGATCAACTTACTGGTAGTCTGATTCCTGTAGACAGCACAGTTCCAGAAGATGAGATTGCTAAAGGCATGTTAGCTCCCTACAATGAAGCTCTTGAAGAACTTAAACA
The DNA here is from genome assembly GCF_001857945.1 of Paenibacillus crassostreae. Taxonomy (NCBI): domain Bacteria; kingdom Bacillati; phylum Bacillota; class Bacilli; order Caryophanales; family Paenibacillaceae; genus Paenibacillus; species Paenibacillus crassostreae. The sequence goes on along the minus strand of NZ_CP017770.1, from coordinate 2,819,386 downwards.
GCAAGTGATAGGACGAACAACTGTTGTACTCAATGGTGCACGCAATGATGTCCGTTCCAAAGAAACGAACCTCGGTAATTTCATTGCTGATGCCATGCTGTATAAAGCCAATCTTATCAAGAACGCCGATATTGCCCTTATGAACGGCGGGGGTATTCGTGGCCCAATCGATCTTGGAGAGATTACTATGGGTGAGCTCCGTACAGTAATGCCTTATGGAAATACACTGTATCTACTTGATGTTACAGGTCAAGAGATTATTGCTGGGCTAGAAAATGGGATTAGCGGCGCTAAGCTGACAGACCTTCCAGGTAAATTCCCACAGGTAGCAGGTATGAAATTCAAATGGGATCCTAACCAAGCAGCAGGGAGCAAGGTTTACAATGTCGAGATTAAAACTGACTCAGGCTATAAACCTCTTGATCTGACCAAATCTTATCGTATGGCTACCAACAGTTTCGTCGCTCTTGGTGGTGACGGTTATACATCATTCGCTCAAGCGATTGCTAATGGAGCATATCATGAAGATCTTGGTTATCCAGACTATGAGACCTTCATGGAATACCTCACATCACTCGGAGGTACGATTGCACCAGTCGTCGAAGGCCGTATCACCGAACGTGCGAAGACAACAGGTTCAAGCGATGATGATGCTAACACTCCATCCGCAGATACGAACAATGGTGGCGCTAATATTCCAACATCGAATGTTCAGCCGCAAGCTGCAGTAATTGGAACTCTCTCCAAAGATGCACTGCAGGTAACGCAAGGATCGAATGCGGCTGGTCAAACTGTTAATCAAGTAACGGTTAAATCAGAAGATCTGCAAGCATCTCTTACAAAGGCTTTATCTGTAGCTGGAGCAAATAATCATGTAGAATTCATTATTGATATGCAACATTTAAGTGGCGCAACGGAAATTACACTTCCAGCCAAAGCATTGAATATCGGAAACCATAAGGCTAGCCAAGTGACGATCCAGATTCAAACTGGGGATGCTAGCTATTCATTGCCATTGCATATTCTTAATCTTTCTAACAGTGATTCATCGAGTAATATAAGTGTTCGTGTATCTATAACCCCTGTAAGTAATGCATCTCTTGAGGCATTGAAGATCAAGGCAAATTCCATCGGTGCACAATTAACAAGTGGTACTGCACTGGAATTCAAAGTGTCTCTTGTGACAGGGAATCAAGTGCAAGAGTTGAACAATTTCGGTACTACCTATGTATCGCGGACCATCCATGTACCTGCCTCGACAGATCTAACGAATGCAACAGCAGTCATGTTAGATATTACAGGTGAGCTCATATTCGTACCTAATGTCATAACCAGCTTGAATGGTATGCAAGCGATCGAGGTGAAACGTCCGGGAAATAGTGTCTATACTGTGATACAGTACAAGAAGAGTTTCACAGACCTGGATGGACACTGGGCCAAGAAGGAGATTGAAGCAATAGCATCCAAATTGATCGTCAATGGTGTTAACGACAATCAGTTCGCTCCAAGTAAAGATATTACAAGAGCTGAATTCACCGCTCTGCTCACACGCAGTATGGGGTTGACAACCAGTACAGGTATAACCACATTCAACGATGTTGCAGCTAATTCATGGTATGCTAGTACAATTGAAGCTGCAACTCAATTGGGTCTTGTTCAAGGCGTTGCACCCGACAGGTTTGCACCGAATGCAACAATCACCAGAGCAGAGATGGCAGTCATGATTGCCCGTGCTATTGAAATCGTGAATCCAACTGCTGTATCGAACACAAATGCTTCATTGAACAAATTCTCAGATAACTCCTCCATCCCACAATGGGCATCCGCACAAGTAGCGCTACTTGTGGAAGAAGGCATTCTACAGGGCAATGAGAAGAATATTTTCGCCCCTTCAAACAAAGCAACACGCGCTGAAGCTGCATTAATCTTGCAACGGATGTTAAAAAATATTAACTTCTCAAATTAATATCTACTATTTCAAACAGTCAACAAGGGTGGGGATGCGTAATAGCATCCCCACCCTTCCTCATTTACCTCTCACTGCATAACATCATTTAACGTCGATATCCGCAGTGAATCCCAGTTTATTGGTGCATTCTCCAGATGTCCGATTTTCACTGTCAACGTCGCACCTGGTAGCAGATCGCAATAATTATCACTGAACGTTACCATGTCTTGCGCCAATTCCAATCGAACACATCGCGCAAAGCGATCAGAACGGATCTTCACTTCACCTTGCTTCTCATCTACCTCTACTTCGAGCTTCACTGGTAGTAAATGGACATGCTTTTGTTCGATCAAGTGGTAATAGTTGTCCCCAGCTTTGCTTTGCTTCGACCGAAGTACAACAACAACATCATTAGCCTGTCGGCCGTTCAGTACTTCCTGCTCTTTCAATTTCCCTATCTGATTCGCTGCATTAGCTCCAACGTTCACTATAAAGTCATGTGTATAAATGATATTTCCATCAAAATCATATACTACTAGCTCGATAACATCTTCATAAGGCACTAGCAGATCATTAACTGCCCAAATCTTTAAATCCTGTCCGGGGTCATGATCCAAAGTCAGCAATACATTTGCAAAGAATTTCTTCGAGTAGAAATAAGCTGCTTTCGGAATTAAATCGTAATCAATGACTGCCCAGCTCGTACCTGGCCAACAATCATTTAACTGCCAATAAATCGCACCACTGGTCACAGGTTTGTTACGTCGATAATGTTCAATTCCATATTTCAACCCTTCTGCCTGTGTGAGCATAGAGAACATCATATATTGTTCAATATCCGTTGGTATACCCGTATATCCATCCATGAGCAGGATGCCTTTTGGTCGATGGAAATCTTTATTACGATATTCCATCTCATCACTACCCCAATAGAATTGACCCTCGGGAATATGACGCTCTAGTGTATAACGGCTGGCTGAGGCATGCATACCGAATTCACTAATAAACAATCCCTTATCATTTTTGAAATGTTTGAAACTTACCCCTGAGGCACTATAATCCGTGATCGTTCTCTCGCCAAATTGGCGCGGATACACATTGCCATGCCATACCTGCCAATTATGCCGATCACCCACACTATCGTCATTATGGTCGTTACCGCCAAACGGGGAACTCGGCCAATATAGCCGCGTAGGATCAAGCTCCTTTAGAACCTTGGGCATTAATTCGTGAAATATCTTCTCACCGTAAAAAGGTGTTTGCTCGATGCTACCATCCACATATTTAAACTCATAACACCAGTCGATTTCGTTGTTTCCACACCAAATTGCCATACAGCTATAGTTACGCAGGCGTTTTACCACTGCTTCAATTTCTTCCTTCACATTGCGCATGAAGTTTTTGTTGAAATCGGGATAAAGTGCACAAGCGAACATAAAATCTTGCCATACGAGTAAACCTTGTCGATCACATTCCTCATAGAACACATCTTTTTCATAGATACCGCCGCCCCAGACACGAAGCATGTTTAGATTGGATTCACGTGATAATGAAATCAAGTGACGATACCTTGCATCAGGTGATGCACCAAAAAAGCTGTGAACAGGAATCCAATTCGCACCCTTTGAGAACGTCTCCACACCATTTAATACAAAGGTAAAGCGATTATTGCCCAATGCATCTTTTTGCATTACTTCAATCGTTCGAATTCCGAAATCCCTTGCATAAACATCTAGAATTTCATTCCCCATCCAGAGTTCTACTTCAAGCTTATACAAATGAGGCGTACCGAGATCATGAGTCCACCACAATGTCGGGTTCTCTACTTCGAGCGTTAGTTTCACCTGTTCGCTAACAACGCTTTTACGTTCTTCAAGAACATCTTCACCATCAGACAAGCGGATGACAACTTCTAAATCATCTTCTCCCTTGAACGCTTCAACCTTCACATTAATATCTACTTTTGCTGTTGTTTCACTTATCTCAGCAGTTCGTGCAAACACATCATCCAATTTCGCAATTTTCATCCGCTCTAACCGGACAGGTTGCCAAATACCTACCGCTACTAGACGCGGGCCCCAATCCCAGCCAAAATGCATCTGTGCTTTACGAACCCATATGCGCTCTTTTGAATAACTGGAATAAAAACTTGGATTCGGCTTTTTCTCAGCAATATGCTTAGATAGAGGATCAAATTTGACAGCGATTACATTTTTACCATCAAGAAGCTCACGGGTAACATCAAAAGTGTGACTGATAAACATATTCTCCGTATTACCGATTTCAATACCGTTCAGAAAAATAGTTGCAAAGGTATCGAGTCCATCGAACGTCAACTCGCATCTTTCGCTGTCCCCCACGCCTTTGTCCCACTTGAAAACGGTTCGATACCACCATACCTTTTCTTCGATCCACTGACATTTGATATCGTTATGTCCAATAAAAGGATCATCGATCAAATTCTTGGCAATCAATGTGGAATGAACATCACCTGGTACCTGCGTGGAAATCCAAAAGTGATCAATATAATCTGGATGAGCAATCTCTAGATCTCGAAATTCCCCTTCATCAAACCATTTCAACTTCCAATCTGTATCTAGTAGCATCCCTTTTCCTCCATTTTAAAATAGCCCACGACTAATTCATGCAAGCAGAATCGACCATGGGCTACATTCTATTCAGTATATTTTCAGAACAACTTCGGTAGTTTGTCTAGAGTTATCGCGTAATCATGGTGGTACGCTTTATGTAACTCCTCTTTTGAATTCCACTCTTCTGAAGAGCCAAATTCATTAGACCAGGTCATATACCAAGTCCAAGGAATTCTTGTCTCAGCTAGTTGCGATACACTAGGAATGACACCTATTTCTCCAAGAGCTACAATTTTATTCGTTGGAGTAATTTGAACAAGCTCATCAAATTCCTTTTTCAAATCTGTATGATTATGCTTCTCTGGATACAAATCTCTGGAGATTACGTCTGTTACGTCATCACCTACATATCCCTCTACCAACGGTGAATTCCAAACCCAGATCAAATTATTTAATTTGTGCACATTCGTGTATCTATCATACATAATTCTGTAAAGTTGTTTAGCAGCTTCTGGCCCCTTTGCGCCCCACCAAAACCATGTTCCTTCGGACTCATGAAAAGGACGCCATAAGATTGGAATATTTTTATCACTGAATTCTTGTAAAATGCCAGCCATAACATCCATATCTGCTATTAATGCTTTGTATTCATCAGTACCCTCAATAACTGCTTGGGTTGCATCAAAGGTGGTGTGCTCCGCATAGAACGATTTATCCTTACCATAAAGAGGCGAGAACCAGTGCCAAGTAAGTGTAAGTAATCCCTTTTTGTTCAGAACCCAATCCCAGGCATTAGCAAGTGTATTCTTATTTTCTTCTACTTCTAATAAGCAGGCTTCATTAGCGTCCTCATAGTTAATGTTTGGTGAATATGCAAGGAGTTCAAATCCACAAAGGGCAGGAAGCTTTCCTGTTACTTCTTCAATGTAGCGAAGTTCCTTTTGCACGGTTGTTTGTGTGTGTTGCCCAGTGATAATACCCTTTCCTGAAATACTACTGAGATACTTCATTACTGCTTTTACCTCTTCAGAGGCGTTAGGGTTGCATGGTGTTGAATTTTTTACAATATCCATTATGATGTCTCCCTTTTATTCATTTTTGGTCATCTGAGCCAACTTGTTAAATAAATCGCCCCATCAAACCATTTTGTTATAAGATGTTATCACTTCTGTTAGCATTCCTGTTATATATGTTAGATTAATCCGTCTTCTCCTTTAAGTCAATAAATAATCGTGATTAATATTTCCATCCTTTAAAAACTTCCATGCACTACGCGGGCGATGCGACCCCAAGAGTGAGAAGGAGATCACTATCATTTCATCTCTGAAGACGAAAGTTAGTCTACAGATCAAGATTCCTTCGCCCACCTTTAATCAAAAAAGCAGGTCAAGGATAACAACCTTAACCTGCTCTTTGGTATGCAACAATCTCTCATTAGGTCCCTAAATAATCCTCCAACGCTCGCTCTGCTCGATATACAGATAGATTGAACGAAGCCCAATCCCGATCTTTCTCAGATAAGATTTTCCATTGTTCCGTTAGATGCTCATCCATGATTGAATGCTCCTCTTGGCTAAAATTAATAATTGTTGGGATCGCATCTGTAGATAAACTATGCAAGTATTCTTCATCAAGCACTCCACTCTCTTGGTAGCGCACTATATTATTCTCAGCAATGATATGATCCATCCCCATGTAATTAAGGATCACATAAGAAACGATACCGAACACAATATAGAATTTAGCCAATGGAAGGGTCTTAAAATGAATGCGTAGCCCAGCAATGATCAATAATACGGCTAGAAAGATCATAAACGCGTGAACAAGAAAACGAATATACGTATATCCGTAGGCTTGTTCATATAGAACGAGTCGGATAAAGGCGGAATACAGCATGACACAAGAACATGTAACTAATATATATAGCATAATATTGTTTATTCTCTGTAATAGATTACGCTCTGTCTTACTAAATATAATCGTACCCATTAATAGAGCAAAATTGATTGTCGTTACTGCGATCAGTTCGAAGAACCCGCTTCTTGCATAATCTGCATAAGAAGATCCACTCGTTAACATCCCTTCCCCTGCACCAAACAAATAGGAGAATTGCACAATAACAAACAACACATAAACGATATTGATGGCAACTAATACTGTAGCTGTGACTATAGGGTCTAATTCGAGCTTAAATGGGTCAGATCTATACTGGACAGTATGCACGGTCGCCCGATCTATATGTTGATCCGAAGCCCGATTTAGCAATGGATCGGAAGCTTCGTTATGTCCCCATTCAAATTTTTTAGAGTCAATAAATCCCCATAGATATCCGAACAATAGAACACATACTACGCATAACCAGATAAATCTGAAGATCCCCTCCCCGAATGAGAAATGACTAAGGAATCCAGGTATTCCGGAAAGTAGTTGGTCGAATGCACCATCTGCTGAAGTTAATAATGAGATAACAATGATCATTAATGGCATCGCAATAACTATACCCATCAGCACTTTACCTATAGTAGCTTTGCGACGTTCTCCCATTGTACTTCCTGCTGAAGTCTTCACTAATCTAAATGCAGTAGGTACATGACGTAGACTTTGTACAATAAGATGGTCTAATCCGTCTACAATCATCTGCGGCTTAAACCATGCTGGTCTCTTAGTACTAAATGTATACGTCATATGTAAGAAGAATAATGAAGGAACTACAATGAAGTTGAGCCCACGAAAGAATGGATTATGAAATAATACGTACGTTAACGATAACAGCAGAATAGCTCCAAATAACGTCCACCCGAATAATGTCGGCTTCGTCCTTTGATCCTTTGCATTATAGAACATATACAAGTATAGAAGTCCAACAAATATCGGATATGATACCCCTAGAGCCTGGTCATAGAAAAGGTATTGGTGAGCAATCGCTAGAACAAATGCCCCCATAAGCGCAACAAGTGGCCGCCCTAATCTGGTTATAAGCTTATTCATCATCATGAATACCCCCTACTTCTTACTTGAATCAATTTCATAATTACGCAAATCTATTTATAGCGATTATGAAATTGATTCTTTATAAACCTAATTGTAGATGATAAAATAAGAAGATAAATAGAAACAATAATTATAAAACTTCCTATTTTAGGAGTGGATCATATTTATGAAGCTACATAACCAATTCTTGCGTCTGCATTCCCATTATGGAGGATCTGAAGATATTCAAGTCACCTTAGATGAGTTAGCAAGCACACTTCAATGCACTCACCGAAATGCATCTACAATCATTCGTAAAATGTCCGAACACGGTTGGGTTCTTTGGCAATCCCAGCGTGGACGCGGGAATCGATCTACTTTGCAATTCCTAATTGATCCCGAGGAAATCGCTGCTCAATCGATGATGCAGGCGATCAACCGCCAAGATCTCCGACATGCCATTGAACAAATCAGAGTCCATGCTAGGTCATCCACGATGCAAGATCGACTGCAAGAGTGGTTACTCACTTACTTCGGACACCATGCCGAGATTAAGAGTGAGAAACAGATCGATACCCTTCGTCTACCTATTCGTCAGCAGCTTCATACCGTTGACCCTTTATACATGAATCTTTTGGCTGAATCCTTTGTTTCTAGCCATATATTTGATGGTCTCGTTCGAAGATCAAATAATACACATGAGATTCTTCCGAATATTGCGCATGCTTGGGAGGTCGATTCCAGTCGCTGTCAATGGACATTCTACCTACGTAAAGAAGTCCTATTCCATCATGGCACTTTGATGACTGCTCAAGATGTGGTATTTACATTTGAGCGATTAATAGAGACATCGCAACGGATGTTATATAGCTTTATTATCAAACAAATCCAATCTGTAAGAGCTATCAATCCAACTACAGTGAGCATTACGTTAAAAGAACCTCATGAGCTATTCTTATTCTTCTTATGTACAAGTCGTGCAACTATTGTCCCGCAGGGTTTAGATCAATTGGGGGAGCATGGATTCGGTGTTAGGCCGATCGGGACAGGACCTTTTAAAGTTACGGAATTCAATGATAGTGTGTGCGTATTGGAGGTATTTCCACATTATTTCCAAGGAAGAGCACATTTAGATCGCGTGGAGATTATCCAAATCCCTTGGAGTATGGGGAAAGAATCCTCCGATCAGATAGAACCGATATCCCCTTTTCACATTATTCATAATCACGCATCAGGCGCCGAATCATCTTGGAGCCAGATTCATTCGGGAGCTTCAGTAAGGAAATTCATTACTTGTAACACCAAAAAAGAGGGACCCCTAAACGATCCTAACCTCAGAGCTCATATGCTATCCTGTCTACGTGGTGAACCTATTCATCTTGCTCAAGGAGTCATAGATCCACAACCTGTTCATCTGCAAATTGCCACGATTCCGCAATATCGCCAAGATGCTCATGTTATAGCTGAGAGCCTAGCCAACTTCGGTTATGTGTGCAAAGTTGTATCTACTTCGGTCGAGGAGTTCAAAGGCTCCATTCGTTTGGAATCTGATCTGATTGTCTTCTCTTTAATCCGTGATCAGGATGAGCAACTTCGCCTATTCGACCTCTATTTAACGATGACGGATCATGTTGAACCACATACTCGGGTAGATATCGAAACAACACTCCATCAAGTATCACGCGAATCAGAGCCACAAGTTCGTACCCAATTATTCCAATCGATTGAGAATCGCCTCATTCAAGAACATCAATTGCATATATTATATGAAAAACCAGTTCAGACCGCTTATCTCCCTACCGTTCGCGGAGTGACTTTTAATAGTCAAGGTTGGGTCGATCTAAGACATATTTGGTTCCCGCCGATTTAAGACCATGATTTCACGATCCATCAGCCAAGCTTATATCTCATCATTTCATATTCTCTTAACCGTTGGTTAATCCCCCTCAATTAAACTCTTGCTACAATAATTTTAAAATGGAACTTTTAGCGTATGCTTCCGATGCTAGTTTTTTTCGAGGCATATTCTTAGATGTAGCGCTCAAAAAACTTTTAGGAGGGGCTATATGCGACTCGCCTTATTTACCGACACTTTTGTTCCACAAATGAATGGCGTGTCTAACACGCTTCAAAGGTTGACCATCTATTTAGAGCAGCGAGAGATAGAGTATCTCGTATTTGCACCTAAAAGTGCCCCGCGGGATATTTATGCTGATCCGGTACGCCCCATTACTAGTATCCCATTCTTTCTCTATCCGGAGTGCAGACTTGCCCTACCCAATCTGTTAGCCATACGTACCGAACTCGATCGATTTCGTCCTAGTCTAATCCATTTAGCTACCCCATTCAACCTCGGTTTATGCGGCCTCCGGTACGCCCAAAATCATTCTATTCCCTATGTTACTTCCTATCACACCCACTTCGACCGTTACCTTGAGTATTATCGAATGAAAGGAATTATCCCTCTATACTGGTCTTTCATCAAATGGTTCCATCGCTCCTGTGATGCTACCTTCGTTCCGTCTCGCGATACAATGGATACCTTGCAATACCAAGGCATCAATCGCTTGAAATTATGGTCTAGAGGGGTTGACTGTGAGATATTCACACCTGAGAAGCGTAACAACCATATTAGAGAACAATACGGAATCACGGAACCCTTCTTATTGCTCTATGTAGGACGGATCGCCCCTGAGAAAGATATAGACATTCTAACTACTATGATGCAGACATTACCAGACTCATTAAAGGAACGTGTACATTGGCTTGTTGTTGGAGATGGTCCTCTTTTAACCGACCTACGGGAACAAGTACCCTCGAATGTGACTTTCACTGGCTACAAGCAAGGTGAAGAACTATCACAGCTCTATGCATCTGCTGATATTTTCGTGTTCCCTTCTAGCACCGAAACCTTCGGTAACGTAGTGCTTGAAGCTATGGCTTCAGGATTGCCTGTCATTGCTGCGAATTCGGGTGGGGTAAGAGAGATTGTAATTCCTGATGTCACAGGGGTGTTATGTGAACCACGGCAACCCGAATCATTTATCAAGGAGCTTAGCCACTATATCAATAACCCAGCCAAATTAGCCTCCCTCGGAATTGAAGCACGTCGAGTAGCTCTTACCCGATCTTGGGATGCTATTTTCGATGACCTAATCGAGAATTACACCCACATCATCGACTCTCATCGAATAATCAACACCTCCAGTATTTACACGGCTTAATAAATAGAACTCTATTCCGTATAAACCTAAATACACAAAGAGACCTCTCCTCTAATCCATGGTTTCTAATTCATCCACCGATCAAGGAAATTTGAACCCTCAATTATGCCACCACGACAAAAAAAACCTAGACCATTAATCGGTCAGGCTTTATCAACAGAAGGAAGTATAGAAATAGATTAAAGTGCTTTTATTTCTAGTAACTCGTACTTTATAACTCCCATAGGTGCGGTTACACTAATTACTTCACCAAGCTTTTTCCCCATTAGTTCTTTCCCTAGTGGGCTTTCATAGGAAATTTTATTATCCAGTACATCCGCTTCAGCAGGACCCACAATTTGATATTCAATCTTCTCGGAAAATTCAATATCATTTAAGATAACAATAGATCCAACATTTACGACGCTTAAATCTAGGTTAGTTGAATCGACGACCTTTGCTTTTGTTAGCATCTTTTCCAATATCTTAATTCGAGTCTCCATGAAAGATTGATCGTTTTTGGCAGAATGATATTCACTATTCTCCTTCAGATCACCATAACTAATCGCTAATTTAAGACGCTCCGCTAATTCCTTGCGCTTCACGGTCTTAAGGTCTTTTAGTTCGGACTCTAATTTAGCTAATCCATCTTTGGTTAAAATTATTTCTTCTTTTGCCATATTCACAACTCCTAATTAACTTTCTTCTTCAATTGTAACCTATATTCACTTTATTTGTTCATAAACTGTTACGATTATATTAGGAGAAAACAAAAAGTAAGCCAAAGTGACTCATTTCTTTGGCTTACTTATATAATTGTTAATATGCCAAACTATAAAGTGCTTTAATATGTGATAAGTAACGAATATTACTCGCTTCTTTCATAAGTGAAGCTGGTAGGCCTTTCAGTGGAGTGTTATTACCTCCAACCGTAGCAACAGCATCCTTACGACCTAAGCTTGCTAGTGTTCCTGAATCGATCGGACTGAATTCTTCCATCGACTTATTATTAAGCATTGCGAACAAGTTGTAACCAACAAGTTCACCCATTTGCCAAGCAATCTGTGCAGTTGGTGGTTTAGGACGACCATCAGGATCCATGTATATAGCACTATCACCCACAACGAATACATCAGGATGTGATACGGATTGAAGATGGTTATTAACGGTTGCACGTCCACGATTCACTTCAAGACCTGATTCCCCAACGAGTGGATTACCTTGTACTCCACCTGTCCATACAAATGTATTAGAAACAATCTTCTGTCCATCTTTTAGATCAATCGTATTTCCTTCAACATTCGTTACAGGAAGACCTGTTAAGAATTGAACACCACGAGATTCCAGACTCTTCGTTGCACGTTCGATCAAATGATCTGGCAATACAGGAAGAATCTTAGGACCCGCTTCAACGAGTAATAATTTCACTAATTTCGGATCTATACCATGTTTTTTAGCTAATTCAGGCATACCATCAGCGATTTCACCCACTAGCTCAACACCAGATAGTCCGCCACCACCAATGACAATCGTTCCATCAGCTTCATTGTTAGTTTTCGCAAATTCACGAATACGATCTTCAATATGCTTATGGATGTTGTTAGCATCTGCAGTTGATTTCAACACCATACTATTTTGTTCAAGTCCCGGAATACCGAAAAATGCCGTTTGGCTTCCCAATCCGACAACAAGAGCATCATAGGTCAAGGTTGATCCATCAGAAAGTTTAATTTCTTTTTTGTCCACTGAGAAAGATTGCACTTTACTGATTTTTAAATTAATGTCCTTGCCTTTGAATAACTTCTCCAGCGGCATAGCAACCGCCTTTTCAGCAACATTACCAGCTGCAAGTCGATGTAATTCTGTAATGATTTGATGTGTTGGTGTCTGGTTTACAACCGTCACTTGCGCTTCAGCTTTGCTCATATATTTACGAAGACTTAATGCCGTTAGAAGTCCACCATAACCTGCACCTAATATAACAATATGTTTTGACATCATGTGTCCTCCGCTCTTATTAAGTTATTATTTCCGAATCGTTATTTCTTACTACGTTCTTCACTAACTTGAAGATATGCATTGACGAAGCGGAACATCTTCTGTGCCTGTGGATCTTTAAGTATCTTCAACAAACCAAATACTCCGATCACTTCTTGACTCTTCTCGGCACGTTCCTTCGCTTCTATAACATTAACAGCCATGTTCTTCACCGATTTCTTCACTGGACCAACCATCTCTTGAATGGCTCCTACAGTATCACTCTTTAATACATCATCTGTTGCAACAGAATGTGCGAAATCATATGATTTCGTCAATACGTTTACTAGTTCAGTCAACTTAGGTAGTTGCTCAATCAATGTAGTAAGCGATTCCTGTACCTCAGGTTTCAACAGTTGTTCAAGTAGATCATTGGATCCCTGTGTAGCTGATACGGTTTGTGATTCTACATCAGACGTTGTCTGCGTAATGGATTCTGACATATCAAATTCTCCTTTACAATAACAATTTATACTGCATAAATATAACCCAATCACTAAGAAAAAACGGTTATACTACCTTTCTTAAAAGGCAATATCCGCTTCCTCAAAAAAAGAAATCGCATTAATGAAGGGTTAAAACTAACCAAAGATAAAACCAAACTAACCTTTACAGCCAATGTAAGTTTATTCTTATTTTACACTAAAATCATCAATTCCACGAGAAATTAAAACAATAAATAATTTATCACAGTATAACTCAATAAACCCAATTACATACATCAAGTCCATTTGAGTGAGATGAATAAGCTTAACCAATAAGTATAAACCCGTTATTGCATTAAGTATAGAATATCACAATTGATGACAAACAAGAAAGTAAATCCTATGATTTATCACTTGAGTCTGATGCATTCTTTAATAATTCACTTCATCATTTACACATTTAGGCAAGGTTTGCTTAGCTAGACCAGCAAGTAAATTATCAGCTGTTAATTCTCCCATTTGGGTTCTTGTCTCCAGGGTAGCACTTCCAATATGAGGTGTAATTAATACATTAGGTAAATGAATCAATGGATGGTCAGAGAATGGCTCCGGATTGACCACATCTAATGCCGCATAGGCAATATCTTGATTAACCAACGCTTCATAGAGAGCTTCTGTATCCACTACCGGCCCACGAGATGCATTGATAAAATACGCTGACGATTTCATATGTTTAAACTGATCTTTTCCAAACAAATGGCGGCTTTCTGCTGAAAGCGGAACTAGAACTACGATGAAGTCTGATTCCTCCAACAATTGATCGAAGTTAACAAAAGTGGCTGCTAACTGCTCCTGATCTGTTCGTATTGATCGATTGTGATAAATAACTTGCATCCCACTTGCCTGCGCTCTTCTCGCAACGGCTACTCCAATATTACCCATACCTACAATCCCTAAAGTTTTTCCGAATAAATCAACGCCTAGTGGGATATTGCGTCGGCTTGTCCAATGCCCTTCTTGAACATAATTCCAGCCTTCGTGAATACGTCTTGCGGAGGATAACACTAGTCCAAAAGTTAAATCAGCTGTTGCCTCAACAAGTACAACAGGCGTATTCCCTACTGGAATGGCTTGTTCCGTACATGCACTGATATCAATATTGTCATATCCAACGGATGATTGCGCAATTACGCGTAATTGAGGTGCTTGCGACAATAAATCCTTATCCACTTTAATATCGCCTCTACTTATGAAACCTTCCGCATCAGCTAGCCATTCAACTAATTCATCTCGAGGAATTGGATCCGACTTATCCCATAACTTTATTTCACAAACCTCTTCTAATCTAGCTCTTGCATCTGGATACAACGGACCCATAATGGCTACTTTATACTTTTCCATATTCTCGCTCCTCCTTAATGTTCTCCCTTCTTTAATTATATCATTCCGAAATTGAAAGCAAATGATCTGCAAAAGGACTACCTACATTAATGAGGTAATTTATTCCAACAAACTAAATATTCTACCTATAAGATATTGGGTATATTAATATTGTTCATACAAAAACCATGACTTCGTGTATTTTTTCACCTAGTTTGAATGTTATAATGTTTTTACATAAATAAGGAGGATTATCATGACAGATTTTAACAGACACAGGATTGTGGACAGCGTTCCACAAAAGGGGTTTTTCGGACATCCTAAGGGGTTGTTTACATTATTCTTCACAGAATTCTGGGAGCGATTCTCATACTACGGAATGAGAGCCATTCTAGTCTACTATATGTATTATGAGTTATCACAGGGTGGATTAGGCATTGAAGAAAGCACTGCACTAGCAATCATGTCTATTTACGGTTCGCTTGTGTATATGTCTGGAATTATTGGCGGATGGTTAGCCGATCGAATATTTGGAACTTCAAAATCCATTTTTTACGGTGGAATATTGATTATGTTCGGACATATTATCCTGGCTATACCTGGAAGTATCGCGATGTTCTTTGTTTCCATGGTTCTGATTGTCATCGGTACAGGCTTACTGAAACCTAATGTATCTAGTGTTGTAGGTGAAATATACAGCCCCGAAGATCATCGTCGAGATTCAGGATTTAGTATTTTCTATATGGGGATTAACCTTGGTGGATTCCTCGCCCCTCTACTTGTTGGATCAGTAGCAATGGGTAAAGAGAGCAACAACTTCCACTTAGGATTCTCCCTTGCCGCTGTTGGTATGTTTCTAGGATTGGTTATTTTTATTGTGACTAAGAAGAAAAACCTAGGACTTGCCGGTACGATTATAGCGAATCCTTTATCCGGAACAGAAAAGAAAAAAGTATTCACCATCTTTGCAATAGCCGTAGTTGTTATTGCTATCTTGGTTGCTATTTCTATCCCAATGGGTCTACTTACATTTCAAAGCTTTATTACTCTTGTAGGGATTTTAGGAATTCTAATTCCTACCTGTTACTTTATTGTCATGTATCGTAGCCCCAAAACATCAGGCGACGAACGCTCACGACTCATCGCCTATATTCCGCTATTTATAGCTTCTGTCATGTTCTGGGCTATTCAGGAACAAGGATCAACCATCCTTGCCAGTTATGCGGACAAGCGTACACAGTTGCAATTCGCGGGCATTGAAATATCACCTGCTTGGTTCCAATCATTGAATCCATTGTTCATCATTGTTCTTGCTCCTGTATTTGCATGGTTTTGGATGAAATTAGGGCCCCGTCAACCAACGGTGGCGAATAAATTCTCAATTGGGTTATTATTCGCTGGCCTATCATTTCTTGTTATCCTGTTACCTGTTTACTTTGGCGGAAGCGATTCATTAGTAAGTCCATTATGGCTAGTTCTCAGTTATTTGATTGTCGTCATCGGGGAATTATGTCTGTCACCTGTTGGACTCTCGGTCACCACCAAGTTAGCACCAGCCGCTTTCTCTGCACAGACCATGAGCTTATGGTTCTTGTCTAACGCTGCTGCACAAGCTATCAATGCACAGATCGTTAAATTCTATTCACCTGAAACTGAAATACTATACTTCGGTATTATTGGTGGAGCAGCTATCGTACTTAGTATTATTCTCTTCAGTCTTGCTCCGAAAATCCAGGGTTATATGAAGGGTGTTCGGTGATATTTAAGGTATGGCTAAAAGGCTCACTACCAAGCGTAATACTTGGAGAAGGGGAGCGTGCAGTATGACCGCTACGGCGACGGATTGCCTTTACGATCGCTGTTGACTTTGGATTTCTTGATTGTATAACACCTTTATCAGGTGAAATCCAAAGTCAAAGGCGAACGCTCCGCTTCTACAAGACAATTCCGTCTCCTTCGCTATGTCTGCCTCGTCCGTTATCACCAAGTATTACTGATCATGGCATAAAGCCTAGATAGCCACTTTAATTTCACCTCTGGTGTGAGGAAATTGAAGTTCAAAATCGTTTACACTTTGGCAACGTGAAATATTAATATAGACAAACAGAAAACGGCTGGGCTGTCCTTTAAAGGACGGCCCAGCCGTTTCTTAAATTCCTTGATCAACCTAATGCAAAGCGATCTTGATCGGAAATATCTTCTGCCGATTGTTTCATTTGTTTACTTCTTAACTGTCCACAAGCAGCATCAATATCTGCCCCATGCTCAAGTCGAACGGTACAGTTAACACCTTGCTTCTTCAATGTATCATAGAAGGATAGAATTGCTTCTTGATCGCTTCTCTGATATTGACTATGCTCATCAACCGGATTATATGGAATTAAGTTAACACTTATAAGGTCTTTTTTACCATGAATAAGTTCAGCAAGTTCTAAAGCATGTTCTTTATGATCATTGACATCCTTAAGTAGGATGTATTCAAACATAATTCTCCGATTGGTCTTCGATAAATAGTACTCTACCGCCTGCATTAATATCTCAATTGGATAAGCACGATTAATCTTCATAATCTGTGTCCGAAGCTCATTATTAGGCGCGTGTATAGATATTGCTAAGTTCACTTGTAGATCAGCATCGGTAAATTCTCTGATTTTATCAGGCAGACCACTGGTAGATACGGTGATCCGTTTCGCACCAATAGCTAGGCCTTTTTGATCCTTAATGACCTGTAGGAAGTTGACTAGATGTACGAAATTATCAAATGGTTCACCAATTCCCATCACCACAACATGAGTTACCTTTTCATCTTGGAGTGCATGATCTAAATGTTGCTGGGCTTTCATGATTTGTTCAACAATTTCTCCACTAGTTAAGTCACGGCTTTTCTTGATTAAACCACTGGCACAGAAGCTACATCCGATATTGCATCCTACTTGGGTTGTGACACAGACTGCTAGACCATATTTCTGTCTCATCAACACCGTTTCAATCAGGTTCCCATCTTGTAATTTGAATAGGAATTTAATCGTTCCATCACTGGACTCTTGCTTCACATGTTCCGTTAACGTCTCGATCACGAAATGATCTGCTAATAACTGAACGCATTCTTTATTCACATCCGTCATTTCCGAGAAATCCATTACTCGCTTACGATAAAGCCAGTCCCAGACTTGCGATGCACGGAATTTTTTATGCCCATATTCTATAAGCCACTCTGTTAGTTGTTCAAATGTTAATCCATAAATGGATTGTTTATTCATTTCATATCCTCTTTTCAACACTTTAAAATTCTGCCTTATTGTTACGGAGCTGAAGCTAACCATTTAGTTATGATTGTCTCAAATTTTGATTATTAACACAAGAGGGTTCAGTCTCCAATTTCCTGCAACCTTATTTAACCAATATCGTCTATAAGCATAGCTAACAAAATAACTGATATGAGGTGAATTCTATGAATTCAAAATTTAAAATAATAACACTTACTACTACGGTTGCACTCTTATTTACCCTCGCAGGGCAAAGTTTTGCAGCAACACAACCTTTCTCAGATTTAAGCCATGTTGATGCGCCAGAGAAGATTATTTCTTTGTATGAAAAAGGTATTGTCCAAGGAGTTACCTCTCATCAGTTCTTCCCTTTGGCTCCTCTTACAGCAGCTCAAGGAATTCAGCTTATTGTGAACACCTTTGATCTCAACCTTGATTTTGTAAAATTTGCTAAGGATCCTAAAGCTACGGATTACTATGCATTAGCTAATAATGATGCATGGTATGCGGACACATTAATTATAGCTACCGTCAATAAGATTGATTTACCTACAGACCTAGATCCAAATGAACAATGGACTCGTCAAGAGTTTACTTATCATCTTGTTCAAGCTATGGAGAGACATGGTAACCTACCCATGATCAATCTTCTTCCTGTAAAAGTAAGTGATGAGAGCGCATTAACTATTGAATATAGCGGCTCCATTCAACGCGCACTTTCCTATGGCCTTGTAAAGCTGGATGCCGAACAGAACTTCCATCCACAAGCTGTTATTTCGCGGGCTGATGCAACAGAACAGATCTATAATGCACTTGAGTATTTGCAGGCACATCCAGCACCTGTTATTAATGAGTAACAAAATTAATATGATCAAAGAAGTCCCTTCCGCGAATTACCCTGGAAGGGACTTTAGTTATATTAAAACGATTTTATTTCAGCGGCTTCGGGAACTGTTTAATAATCCCTTCTGCCAGAACATCTGCGAACATCACGATATGAGCCTCACCCATATCATAAGCAGCGATTTCAGCATTCCAATCTTTCCCGATTCGAGCCGTAAGTTCATCCGCAATGAGTTGTAAGTGTCGATATAACAACTTCTTTAATTCTTTTTCCGTCCAATTGGGATTAATACTGCTGAGAAATTGGGCGATATCATCAGAATTTCTAACCCATTGTTTATTAAACTCTTCAAGTTCTGCCTGATTCCCGCCTTTTGCAGCATCTACAATTTTTCCTGCAATCATAATATGCTCTATCAACAGTTCCCCAAGCTTATTACCGGCCTCTTCCCCATAATAAGGTTTCATTGAATTGCCTATATCCTGCTGATTCTTCAATAATCTTGCCAGTACTTGCTCCTGATCTTCTAATTCTGCTACTGCACTTACTATATAATTTCTCGTCCATATCATATGGTCGATCCATAGCTTTCTGAGATCCCCTTTTAACTGCGCCTGCCACGGCTTTATACATTCTTTTTGTGCACGAGCCTGAACATTCTCAGAAGCCTGGGCCTCAATCGAGTTTGAGCTTAATACAGCAATCATACAGAATAACATCATACTTACAATTAGCCTTTTCAATATACCTACTCCTTTTTCCGCATAAATTAATTACCTTTACTTATTGTGGGTTATCTAGCTTATTTCATGCATTGGAGGGTAATATATTAAATACGATTGTATCCAAAGTGATGTTATAATATGATGGGCATGAAAATATTTTTCATATAATAATTAAAAATAACAAAAATAATTTTATTATTATTTGTACATCATAGTATATATTAGAAGACCAACATACGAACTGGAGGTGTCTCTATGGCTGCAATCCTACATACTCTGCAACATGAGTTATCAAAACTCTCCCCATTGGAGCATAAATTAGCACAACATATCCTAGCCGCTCCTAGCGAAGTTGTTCATATGGGTATCACCGATTTAGCAGAACAATGTGCGGTCAGTCCGGCTACGATCACCAGATTCTGTAAAGTGTTTCATTTCAAAGGATTCCCCGATTTCAAGGTCCATCTTGCTTCTGAAATTGCCCAAGTAGGATCAAAAGGAGAGTCTCACTCTTCCGCATACCAAGACATCGTCGCAGGTAATCCATTATCTCTCATAGTCGAGGCTATGCAAGCTAATCATATATCGTCGATTCGAGATACAACTTCTCTATTAGATCTAACTAAGCTGAACAAAGTCGTGGATTTGCTATGCGGGGCACACAGAATTGATTTATACGGGATGGCGACATCCTCTATCATTGCTCAAGATTTTTATCAAAAGCTAATTCGTATTGGTGTGAATTGCACTGCTTTCTCCGATTCCCATATGCAGATTACCTCAGCATCTACCCTTAGTCAGAGCGATGTCGCTTTGGCTATCTCCTATTCAGGAGAAACACCAGAGACAATAGATGCATTAACTTGTGCTGGCAATAATGGAGCTACCACGATATCCATTACCTCCTACGGCAGCAATACATTGGCTTCGCTCGCTGATCTCCCACTATTCTCTTCTTCTTTAGAACACGGGATGCGACGGGGAGATATGGCTTCACGTATTTCGCAGCTTCATATTATCGATATTCTATTCACTGGAATGCTCAGTAAACAATTCGAGGACTTCGTTCCTAAGCTAGAACAATCCTATATCAATGTTCAACATTATCGCAAAAAGCGAGGAGGACAATGAAATGAATATATTCACATTTAAACAAGAAGAGGATTTCATACAGACAGGAGCTAGTCTAATTGTTAGCCTAATACAAGGTAATCCAAAAGCTATTCTTGGGTTGGCCACAGGTAGTTCACCACTAGGAGTCTATGCAAGATTAGCCGATATGTATACGAAAGGTCTGGTAAGCTTTACTGAAGCTTCTTCATATAATCTTGATGAATATGTAGGTTTACCTGGAGAACATCCTCAAAGCTACAATAGCTTTATGAAGCAACATCTTTTTAACCATATCGATATAGACTCTACACGAACTCATATTCCTAACGGTCATGCTGATGATCTGCAAGCTGAATGTCAGTCCTACGACCTCATGCTAGAACAAAATGGACCTGTCGACCTACAACTTTTGGGTATCGGGAGCAATGGACATATTGGATTCAATGAACCGGACGACAATCTATCTGGTGGCACCCATGTCGTAGATTTATTAGAAGAAACTATCGAAGCGAATGCTCGATTCTTCACATCTCTTGATGAAGTACCCAAGCAGGCAATTACCATGGGTGTCGGTAGCATCATGAAAGCACGACAGATCGTCCTACTTGCACGTGGTACCGATAAAGCAGAAGCCGTCAAAGCAGCCCTGCAGGGACCGATTACGACAGAATGCCCTGCTTCCTTATTACAATGCCACCCGAACGTTATAGTTCTACTAGATGAAGAAGCAGGGAGACTGCTCTCATGAACAATGTTTCAGAACAACTTCTGTTTGGAGAAGTACTAACGCCCCAAGGCTTGGTTGAACGAGGAGTGATTGCTATGTCTGAAGGGATCATTGTCTATACTGGCGATCGCCAATCTTTACCGCAAGCCTATGCAGCATGGCACACGGCTACTGAGGACGATCAAGGTTTACTCATTCCCGGGTTCGTAGATGTTCACGTTCATGGTGGAGCAGGACATGATTTCATGAACAGTAGTCATGACACGTTGGATGCCATCACCCAATTCCATAGTTCTCAAGGAACAACGACGATGCTCGCCACAACAATGACCGCAACTAAAGGTGATATTGAGAATGTGCTACGTGTAGTGAAGGACTACCGCTCAAGCTTCATGCCTTATGCACAATTAGCGGGAGTTCATTTAGAGGGACCATTCATTAGTCCTAAATGGCCTGGGGCTCAGAATGCTGAGCATATCGTTTTGCCTAATGTTTGCTGGCTAGAAGAATGGGATAATCAATATCCAGGTCTCATCCGTCAACTCACACTTGCCCCTGAGCGAGAGGGAGCTCTTGAAGTTATATCATGGCTTCGAGTCAAGGGAATTACTGCCGCACTGGGTCATACCGATGCAACCTACGAACAAGTGTTAGAGGCTGTTGAGATAGGACTTACACAAGCGGTTCACACTTTTAATGCGATGACACCTCTTCATCACCGTAATCCTGGTGTAGCAGGTGCTGTCATGAGTGACAACCGTATTGTTGCAGAAATCATTGCCGATGGCATTCATGTACATCCAGCTGTATTATCTCTACTGGCTCGTCTGAAAACTTCAGCTAATCTGATACTCATCACCGATGCTATGTCAGCGGCTGGGCTAGGCGATGGTGAATATACCTTGGGTGATCTACCAGTAAAAGTAACTGGCGGTATTGCCACACTCAAGAGTGACGATGGCGCTCTTGCTGGAAGTACACTAACGATGATCCGCGGTTTTCGTTACCTTATATCTGATGTCGGACTATCTCTATTAGAAGCCTCCCAAGTAGCCAGTCTGAACCCTGCAATTTCACTTGGACTGGACCAACAGATCGGAACACTTGAATCTGGTAAACAAGCCGATATCCTCCTATTGGACAGCCACCTAGAACTACGTAAAATATGGATACAAGGTCGACATATTGTGTGATCTAAATGATCCAAGTAGAAACGGCCTCGCCGTCCTTTTTAAGGACAGCACCCGTTTCAGCGGAAATATAAGAAATAGAGTATTAAGAATCAATTTCATAATTACGCAACCCGATTTAGGTCCATCGGCGATTATGAAATTGATTCAAGTGAAACTTATACTTTCTTATATTTCAAAAAATGCCGTTAAGAGATAACTAGTCATTATCTTTTAACGGCATCTTGTATATACCAATCGGCTGTAATATCCAAAATATCGCTCATTCTATTAAAACAGTAGTGTTTTTCATCTTCATATTCTATAAGTTGCTTCTCCAAAGGAAGTTTGTTATATAGATCATATAAACGATCAGTCTTAGCTATATCGTCTTTCATTCCACTAAAAAAGAGAATCGGACTCACTTGATTGAATTCTTGAAGGTTAGGAACAGAGGTATTCTCATCATTATCGGTAATATACGATAACCGTTCTTTATAATAGTCGGGCATCTTTATATCTTGATCAATTAACGGACTTACCACTGCCGCTCCGCTCACCTTAGGATGGCTACTTCCTTGGATTGCCCAAGAGCCACCTGAGCTAATCCCAAATAAATGAAGAGGAACTCTGGGAAACTCTGAGGCAGCAAAATCAATTACCTCATTCATAAAGAGGCCCCACCTATGCAAGGTTGATTTAAATTGATTAATGATATAGGTTTCCCCTTGCCCCGGACCATCGAAACTAATCGTAGCGAAGCCATTTCTTGCGAAATGTTCTTCAAAGGTAATAAACTCTTCCTTAGAAGAATCGATAGGACTCACAATGATGACACAACCTCTGGGTTGTTCAGGGACACGCATTCTCCCATAACAATGATTTCGTTCAACCTGAATGATTACGTTCTTGATCTCATCTACCTCAAGTTCATCTGCAAGCTGATTCATATCCTTACAGCGCTGATACCATTGTTGTTTCTCATATCCTATCTCTGGAAATATCCATTGAATCAGGTTCATATTCATAGCCGTAATTCGATAGTAATACGCTGCTTCACTAAATAAATATTGATTCAGAACACGCTTTGCCAGTTGATCATAATCATTAGCATGCTTTTGTATGATTGTAATCCAGTCTTCAAGACTATTAATTCTCTGGCGCAACTCATATACCGTTTTCTTTTGGATTCCATGTGTCATCCATCTATCCCAGAAATCGGGGAACAGGAAACCTACCATCATTGTTTTTTCTATGGTGGAACTTCCACTAGGGATCATGTAAACAACCCACTTTCCTTGCTCACCTATTCGAGCTATGACTTCAATGCACCAGTCACTTTCAATATTTTGGACGTGATCAGATGCAATGGAATCGTATAGTCTACACATCCCAACGCAATGGCTGACTTAGGCATACCATATACAATGCAGGACTCTTGCGATTCCACAATCGTTGATTGTGCGCCCGCTTCTTTGGCAGACAACATCCCCTTCGCTCCATCACTACCCATACCAGTCATAATAATAAAGTGTCGTTTGTGGTTCTTTAATTGAGATATGGAGTCAAACAGCACATCTACCGATGGACGATGCCCGCTCACCTCTGGACCCTGATGAAGTTTAATTCTGATTTCCTTGTTCTTCTGAACAGTGGTCATGTGGTAATCCCCAGGAGCTATATAGACCGTCCCCCCTAACACAAGTTGGTTATCTTCCGCCTCAACAACCTGAACCTCGGATAAGCGATTTAACCGATCCGCCAACGACTTCGTGAACTTGGGTGGCATATGCTGAACGACTAGTAACGGATATGAGAAACTTGCAGGTAAGGCTGTAATCACAGTCTCCAATGCCTTAGGTCCACCTGTTGATGTACCTAGTGCTAGAATCTGATCGAATCCCCTCGTCGTTCCGATCTGCGGCAATCCAGTCTGCGGTTTCCCTTTCCTTGCTAAGTCTACTTTTGGAATCGTTATATTACTTCGTATAAGATTTTTAAGTGGAATTTGTGCAGCTTGCTTGATTTTGGATATCAGATCATTCTTCACCTTGAATAGATCAAAGGAATCCGAACCTGACGGCTTTGATATGAAATCTACTGCACCATTCTGCAATGCAGTAATTGTTGCAGACGACCCTTTCTGTGTTAGCGAACTGAGCATAATGATAGGGGTTGGACGTTGTTCCATAATCTTCATCAGTGCATCTAGACCATTCATCTCTGGCATTTCGATGTCCATAGTCACAACATCTGGCTTGAGCTCTCGCACCTTACGAATGGCTTCCATTCCATTTCGAGCAACACCGATAACTTCAAGTGCTGCATCCTCTGCAATCAATCGTGAAATTAAACTACGCATAAACACCGAATCATCTGCAACAAGTACCCTTATCTTAGACAATGTATCACTTCCTCTATCCTTGATTAATAATCCCCGACACCTCAAGAATTAAGGCTATTTTCCCATTACCTAGTATCGTAGATCCTGCGATACCATCCACTTTACCTACATAAGAACCAAGAGACTTAATCACAACTTCTTGATTGCCAATTAACTCGTCTACAGCCAACGCTAATCTTTTCTCCGCAGACCCAACAATTACTAATTGAACAATTCCATTCTTACGCTTTCTTCTCGATAAGTTGAAACGGTCATGTAGCCAGACAATCGGGATGATCTCGTTACGTAATAGAATCACTTCTTGTCCTCGAACCCTTGCAATATCGTTGTATGATGTTCTCACAATCTCAGCGATATTGCTCATCGGGATAATAAACGTCTGATCATCTAATTTCACAAGTAAACCGATAATAATAGCTAACGTTAAAGGTAATTTGATCTTGAAACAAGTTCCTTGTCCCAATTTTGTCTCAATATCAATCAGACCATTCAACTTCTCAATATGACTTCTAACGATATCCATACCCACACCACGACCAGATACATCACTTACTACGCTGGCTGTCGAGAATCCGGGCCGGAAGATCAGATTAATCGCCTCTTTATCACTCAAGAGTTCCGCTTCTTCAGGAGAAACAATCCCCTTACTTACTGCAGAATTCTTCATCTTCTCTGGATCTATCCCTGCTCCATCATCCTCTACATATATAACAACTTGATTATCTTCATGTGCCGCTCTTATTTGTAGAGTTCCCTTACGTACTTTACCAGATAGCTCTCTCTGTTCAGGTAATTCAATTCCGTGATCTACCGCATTCCGAATTAAATGAATCAACGGATCAGCAATCTCTTCAATTAGAGTTCGATCTAGTTCGGTATCCTTACCACCGATAGCCAATTCAATATCCTTGCCTAACATACGCGTTAAATCTCGGATCATACGTGGAAAACGATTAAACAATTGCTCGATGGGAAGCATTCTTGTTTTCATGACGCTATCTTGTAAATCCGAAATGATCCGGTAAAGGTGATCAGAAATCTGGCTGAGTTGTTCTACAGAATCGTCGGAGTATTGTCTTTTCTGTATTCGCTTTACTTCATCGATTCGGGTATGTTCAATCACAAGTTCCCCTACAAGATTCATGAGATGATCCAAGCGATCCACATTTACACGAATGGTTGGTGTTTTAGATATTTCTTTATGCGAATGATCCCTCTCGATGTGGATTTCTGGCATCTCTATCTCCTCAGCAACAGAACCTTCCGTCTCGGTTGTTACCGATTCCAACTTTACATTGGTAACATCCGTTAATGCTGCCACCATCTCCTGAAGTTCCTCCCCGGATTGCTCCCCTGCATAGAGAAATTGAACTTCTAAAGAGGATGATCCTTGTTCTTCAATCTTATCGATATCCGGAATAGAGTAGAGAACCTCACCCAAATTGCATAAATTTGAGTGAATCACATAGAATCGTGCCCCTCTAATATCACAGTCGGGAGAAATCTGTATACGAATCCAATACACCTTCAGTCCCTGATCCTCGGCCTCTTTCATTTTAAGCTTTGTATTCAGGCTGAGCTCAGGTTCCAGATTAGTCATTCTCTCTACTTCCACATCTTTCATTTCCTTCGATGACTTATCAAAAGCCTGAAGTTTACGAATACATTCAGATATATCTGTTATCGCATCATCGGCTCGCATAATATCCTTCTGTAATTCTTTTAGACCGTCCAAAGATTGAAAGAGAAGATCAATCAGTGGGCCCGTAACACGAAGCGTCTTACTTCTCACTTGGTCTAACAAATGCTCCATTTCATGGGTTAAATGTTTCATCTCTTCATAACCCATAGCTGCGGATGAGCCTTTTAATGTATGGGCTGCTCGGAATAGGTTTTGAACGATTTGCTCGCTTTCCCCTTCTTGCTCTAGTTGTAGAATAACTTCGTCCATGACCTGCAACTGTTCAGCAAGCTCTTCTAGAAAGACCTCTTTATATTCGGATAGCATCCATTATTCACTCCTCTCGAATCAATTTCATAATCGCTTTAGTTTGTGTAATTATGAAATTGATTCAATCATGAAGCAAAATTTCATTCAGCTTCAATACGCCAACGATTCCGTTGTCGGTTAAACCAATCCCCACAAAATAGGAACCCTCAATACCACCGATGCGTTCTGGAGGAGGTTGAATATCCGTGAATGTTGTTACTTTATTAACGCAATCTACAATAACTCCTACAGTATCTTCTTGATGATGAACCACAATGATGCGAGTTAATTTTGAATTTTCCTTTTCTCTAAGACCAAAAAATGACCTTAGACTAATAACCGGTACAATTTTCCCTCTGAGATTAATAACCCCTTCTACATAAGAAGTGACGTTAGGAATTTGAGTGATGTCCTGAATTTTTATAATTTCAAAGATATCCTGAATCGGGATAGCATACCTTTCTTCCTCAATCGCAAATTCTATATATTGTTCCTGACCCATAATCTGCATGGTCCTTCCTAGCCCCCTCATATTAACAATCGATATACATAGCAAGAGTTGGATCACAACGAAGAGCAGGGAAGATCCCACTTAGCATCATGTAATCCAACCACATGTTGAACTGGGAACTCTCTCCCTTAGGTTACTTAATTCTAAAGATGGATACCAGACTGTTTAATTCTTCTGCTAATTGTGCTAAGGAACTAGCTGTTGCAGCTGTTTCCCCACTACTTGCCGCCACTTCTTCAGTTGCCGCAGATATGCTTTCAATTGAGAGCATAACCTCTGATGATTGAGCAGCCTGCTCTTCACTCGCAGCAGCTATTTCCGTTACTTTGTATGTTGTCTCATTCAACATAGATAGGATATCTTTAAATCCTTCACCGGATTGGTGTGAAGACTCGACACCTTCTACTACTGCCTTTACACTTTGTTGTGTATTCTCTTGCATCCCTTTAATGATTCTTGTAATCTGCTTGGTTGCCTCACTGCTTCGTTCAGCTAATTTCCTAACTTCATCTGCTACAACAGCGAATCCCCGACCCTGTTCTCCAGCGCGAGCCGCCTCGATCGCAGCGTTAAGCGCTAGAAGATTTGTCTGTTCTGCAATATCGTCAATCACTTCAATTATTTCACCAATTTTATTGGAGTCTTCTTCAAGCCGAGACATTTGTTCATTAACAAGATTCATTCCTTCGATTGACTTCTGCACTACCTTGCCGCCATCTTGAGCAATACTCATCGTTTTGTTAGATAACTCCGATGCTTCCTCAGCACCCTGAGCTACGGAATTAATAGCGAGCGATAACTCGCGAAATAATTCACTCATATTTTGGGCAGCATTTGCTTGACTTGTACTTCCACTAGCAATTTCCTCTGTACTTGCCGAAATTTGTTGCGATGCTGCTGAGACCGTTTCTGCAGAGGACAAAATTCCACCTACCGTATTTCTTAAGCTCAGAATCATCTCATTCACAGAATTAGCCAAAATCCCAACTTCATCCTTCGTATCAATGTCCGAGGTTTCACTTAAGTCCCCCTGCGCTACTTTACCTAGTAAATGCACCATGCGTTGTAACGGTCGTGCTATGATTTGCGAGATCAAATAACCTAAGCCAACACTAATGAAGAACGCAACGACGATAATTGATATCGTAATCAATCGCGAAGATATATATAGATCATTTGCGTTTTTGCTTGCTCCCTCCGCCTGGATTAGATTGATGGATATCAATTCATCCAGCATCACTCCCATTTCATCAATCGCTGCACTTAAATCACTTGTTAGTAAGAACGTTGTATACTCCTCGTTACTTATGTTGGTAAAGTTCTTTTCAATTGCTATATCCATGTTGGTCGTATAACGTTGCCAGATGGGGGTGAAACCCTTCAAAATATCTATTTCCTCTGATCTCAATTCTGTCTTTTCGTATTTTTCAATTGTAGCTTCGACTTCTTTATTATTATTGAGAATTTTATCTTTATAATCTGTTGCCTCTGCCTCGGTATTAGCCATTGTATTTATATCTCGTATATTTATTCTATTTTGTTCTAGTAAATCACTCACTGCACTAAGATCAGCAATAGGAGTTAATCGATTCTTATACATATCACTAATCGAATCATCCATTTTATTCAAATTATTTATTCCGAATAATCCGACTATACCCAATATAATAGATACAATAACAAACGCGGAAACTAACTTTACAGTTGTTCTCAAATTATAAAACCACTTCACTTTTCAACACTCCATTTTCTAGTAATATAGTATTTATGCTCCCAAAACTTTACTTATCGATGTCAAAATTCGCTCTCCATGAAATGGTTTAACAATAAACTCCTGAGCACCAGCCTGAATCGCTTGAATTACCATATCCTGTTGCCCCATCGCAGAACACATAATAATCTTAGCTTGTGGATCTATCTCTCTGATGTGTTTGACTGCCTCGATTCCCTCCATGACAGGCATGGTTATATCCATCGTTACCAGATCCGGGCTTAAACTCTTGTATTTCTCAATAGCAACCTTACCATTCTCCGCTTCCCCTACGACGGTATGTCCACCTTTTACGAGGATATCTTTTAACATCATCCGCATAAATGAAGCATCATCCGCGATAAGAATATTACCCATTCCAGCTCCCCCTTTTGATACTTTTTACCTATTCATCTCTTTGTCTATATCTTCTTTCTCATATTACTTCTCTTAATAAGGTCCTTTAGAACTATACATATAATAAACGCTAAGTGAATGATGGTAACCGAAAAAAACTGGCGTGAGCCCGCAAGATTGTTGCGCTACCCCACAAACATGCTTTCTTATATTTACACAAAAGAACCGTATCACAAGATGTGAACGGTTCTTTTTATTACTACTATTGTCCTACAGCAACTAATGAATAAAATCTGAATCTGCTAAGATCCCGATATGCCTAGCTTTTATAGCTGCTTCCATTCTTGATTTGACTTTTAGTTTTTGAAATAAATGAGTCAAGCTATATTCCAATGATCTCTGACTCATGAGTACGGTCTGGGCAATTTCCTTGTTACTCTTTCCCTTAGCGATCTCTTTCAATATCTCGTATTCCTTATCACTCACCGTCGAGGTTGCACCCTCTTCATGCTCTTCTGTTTCATTCAGTGTCGTTCTTCTCAAATGTTTAACTAATGATATAGGCAGAATAACTTCTCCCCTTAAGGCACAACGAATGGCTGTGACCAATTGCTCTCTACGTGCAGTTTTGAGAATGTATCCCATTAGGCCTCTCTCAATCATTTGATTAAAGTGGTTGCTAAATTCATACCCCGTATAAATTAATATAATGGCATCTGGGTTTATTCTCAACACTCGTGTTGCCAGATCGATTCCATTGGTATCACCGATATTATAATCGAATAACATCACGTCAAATGAATGTAGATTTACGATTTCCAGTACTTCTTCGGCCGAGTTAGCTAGATTAACCTGCATATCACCTTCTAGTTCGAGGATCATCTTTGTCCCTTCCATGACAGACGGATGGTCATCAACCAACAAAATATGAATCATGATATCTTCTCCTCTATTCTATCAATACTCTTTACACTAAGATGCTGGAATAGATATGGAAATGGCTAATCCATTATGCTCAGAAGGGCGGAATTCTATCGTTCCATCCATACTACGAACTCTTTCCCTCATACCGTATATTCCCATCCTTGAATATGAAAAATTTACTTTAGTAAGATCCATTCCAACCCCGTTATCCTCATATTTTAAGGCAATATGATCTCCTACACTAGACAATAGGATACGTACCTCCGTTGCCGAGGAATGCTTAGAAGCATTCGCTAATAGTTCTTGAACAATGCGATAAACCCCTATAAGTTGAGATTCACTTAATGTATGCATGAAATGAGTTGCATTGAAATTAATACTATAATTACTGCGCAATTGTGTAAAATCGAACAAACCCTCTAGAGAAGAGGTAATTCCATTTCTGCTTAACATAGGAGGTCGTAGTTCATTACAAGTGATACGGATCTGATAAATAACATCCAATAACCCTTCCGAAATTTGCTTGAGTTGCTGTTGAAATTCACCTGTAATGCGCTTATCCAACAGAAGAAGATCTAGCTTACGGTACCAGATAATTTGCTCTTGAAGAGCTGAGTCATGTAAATCCTGCGCAAGATGCTTCCTCTCATTCTCAGATAAATTGAACATGAAACGCAGCAACCATGTTGGAGCAATTTGCTCAGAGGTAGTCTGTTTAAGTTCATTTGTTATATTCTCAATCGAGAGGAAATTATCCAATAGAACACTTACATAACGTGCAATTGTCTCTAGCCATACTCTTATAGAAGTGATCTTTAATGATTCCGGCTTTTCATCTATATATAGCAGATAATCTCTCCCCGCGATTACACCAACTTTAAGAGAGTAACCAAGCTCTGATTCTATAATCTCGCATAAGTTATGTTCATTATATTCATGATGGTTGACTTTAACTAATCTAACATTTGTAACCCCTAATATTTCTTGCACTTCTTGCAACAATCTCTGCTCCAATTGACTGACTTTCATTACGGCAAAGAGATCATGAGAGAACTGGTCCAAGCTTGTCTGCAAGTGGAAATACCGCTCTTCGCTTTCACGAATAATTTGCTCCGTACGTTGCCTATCCTTTTCCACCCTTTTTCGATCGCTGATATCACGAAATATAGATATACCTACGAATTCACCTCTATAAAGAATGGAGCTTGCTATAACCTCAACATCAATAATCTTACCATCACGTTGAATGATTCTTTGCTCAATATGAGCGGAGTCCTTGTCTGATTCATACTCTCCACCCCAGCGCTTCATAACCAATTCTATATATTCTGGATGTACCCAATCAAATATAGACTGTCCAGTCAGTTCATTCGCATTCGAAACCCCGAATAACTTAAGAGCTGCTAGATTTAAGCTTATAAACTTAAAATCCTTATGAAGAACAATCGCTTCAGGTGACAATCTAAAAATCTGACGATTTAATTCCTCACTCTCTATCAACGCCGATTCTACTTGTTTCTTCTCCGTAATATCTTCAAACATCAGATGTAAGGAGGATGATTGAGTATCATATATTGACAGCACAGATACAAAGATCACATTGCCATCCGAGCGGACTAACTGATATTCCGTAGGAAGGCAATATCCATTTAATATCGTATACTCCATTCTCTCTCTAGCATACTCTCGATAGTCTTCATGGATCCAATCCATGATATTCTTCTCAGATACATTCCGATTGACCTCAACACCCAACATTTTTGCACCAGCCGGATTAATATAGGTGATTTTCTCATCCCTATACACAGCAATTGCAACTGGGGACAGTTCTACCAACCTGCGATAACGTTCCTCGCTTTCTAGCAGTTCTCTCTCTACCCTTAAACGCTCTGTGATATCTTCAATCAACAATAGCGTGGTCTCTGTGATATTGTCATATACCCTTGTCGTCTTAACCTCAATGTACCGGCCATCTAATCGTCGTAGTTTATATTGTTCATATCTATTCCATTCATTGTCTATGAAATATCTTTCATAAATTCTATTCTCCCGCCTACTGTTGGCATGAAATAAGTTGTCGATGGATTCACCTATTAATTCCTTCGAATGAGTGGCACCAAGTAGATTCAATCCCGCAGGATTGATCGCTATAATCTCACCCATCCGATGCGAAATTATCGGCTGCGGAGACATCTCCTTCATTCTCCGAAAGCGATCTTCACTTTCACTAAATTTCTTCTGTATTCTCCTATTTACCGTAACATCTTTCGCATTCACGTAGACACCCACGACTCGGCGATTTACATAAATAGGTATATTCTTCATCGCCCAGTGAGCCACTTCACCATTCTTGTGGCGAGATGTCAACGAATACTGAGGAGATTGCCCCTCTAAAGTTTTCTCAAAACAATCACTGATGAGCTCATCATGCTTCGATTCAAACATATCCTTGAGGGTGATATCCCCTTCAGCTACACTTATTTGCTCTTCTAGAATAGGAGCCGCAGCAGGATTGACTTCTACAACACATCCGTTAAGATCCAATTCATACACAACATCTGAGTTGTATATGAATAGAGATTTATACCGTTGCTCACTTCTGTACAAGGATTCTTCTCCAACTTTCCTCTTCGTTATATCCAGAATCACCCCAGTCACTGAGATGATATCATTGTTCATACCCTGAACAGGAATACCTACATTTTGAACCCATCTAATCTCATTGGATTGTATAAGAATGCGATACTCAAGACTACTCGTCTGACCAGAAAGTAAGCGACTCATATGATCATTGAATTTATGTACATCTTCCGCATATACCATTTCCTGTAACACATTGGATCTCTTGAAAGAATCCTCATACGAATAACCTAACCATCGCTTATATTCGTCCGAGATATATAATAAATTGTTGTTCATATCTATAGACCAAGTGATTGCATCCTCGCTATTCATAAGATTCATTGTTTCGTCCACCTTCTTCATAACGCACTTTCCTTTACCATAAAATTAACAGATTACTTCCAATGGGTAAATCCTACTAATTAACTGCTACTAATGAACTATGATAAAAAATGGGTATTTACTCCTTTATTCTTCCAAGGAATTATTACCCATTTTATTCAGAAATGACTCATGGTATTTATGAACAAATGATCCTATTTTGGACAAGCAAAAAGCAATAAGTTTTGTCAAAATCGACTATACTTATTGCTCTCCATACATCGTATTTTACTTGAATAACACTTTCTCTACATTGTATTTGGCCTTCAGCTCATTCACAATATAGGTTTCATAGATTTCCCTATGAACTGGATCCTCAATCAAGCAAACATCGATCTTAGTTACTTCTTCTCTATGCATTTTCATCGGGGATGTCGTATCCTCGAAATGTTTCTTTATTCTCGGTCTCAGCTTCCTAGCCTTACCCACGAATAATAACTCCTCATTGGCGTTGTAGAACATAAATATTCCACCCATATCTCTAGGAATCTTTATGAAATCCGTAAACCCATAGATATGGCTTAGCTGAGGATCGACTTGTTTCGTAATGGAAACATCCGGTGTTGGAATGGTTACAAGAATCACTTTAGCTCACTTCCTCGTTCTATATAGGTGTACATACTATCACATTTCTTCATCCAACACCATGTTCTATATTGTATATACTCTGATCAGACCAGAAACATCGCTACAATCGTAGTAACCGTAAGACCTATTAGTACAGGTTTCAGATTCCGTCTTGCAAGCTCGAACGGACTTACACCGCAGATGGCTGCTGCAGGAATCAAGGCCCAAGGTATCAGAGTACCCCCGCCAACCCATATAGCTGAAACCTGCCCAAGTGCGGTTAATGTAGCGGCACTCGACTGTGTAGCGACCGCAAACAATTGAGCAATCGACCCTACAAGGGAAATACCCGAGAATCCAGATCCATCCAGACCTGTGATGGCTCCAGTAACCGTTGATGTCATAGCGCCTACAGCACCATTTAAAGGAACATTACCTGCAAGCGCGACACCTAGATCATTCACGATGCCATGTGATGCCTCTGGAAGTACTTTGCCGAACAGGTCCGTGAATGCTGCATCGCCTAGATAGAAAAAAGCAGCAATCGGTATAACGGGACCGAATACCTTAAATCCAAAAGTAAGCCCCTCAATCAAATACGAAGTCACCTTTTCTAGTCCTTGATTACGATGACTTAACAATGTCACCATGATCAGAATGATAATTGCAGTTCCACCTACTAATGCAGTAGCATCTCCACCCTGTAGCTTGAGTAGGAACATAGCTACTACATCGATAAGAAATAAGAGTGGAATCGCGATCGCTAGCCCTTTTTTAAGACGTACATCGATGACCACTTTAGTATTATCTTCGTCTACGGACTGAGTAAAGACAGCACTTTTTCCGGATACAAGTCCGTCCCTCCATGACCCCTTCTTCATATCTCTACGCATCATCCAGAATGCCGTAAATGTTGTCACCAACCCCATCACGATAACAAGCGGTATACTCGCTGTCATGACACTGTTCACAGAAAGGCCTGCCGCGTCTGCTGTTAATTTAGGTGCACCTTGAATAATATAATCACCCGAGAGTGCAATTCCATGACCAAATAGATTCATCGCCATTGCCGCTCCAAGAGCAGGCAGACCAACACGGATCGCCACAGGGAGTAATACCGCACCAATTAATGCCACAGCAGGCGACGGCCAAAAGAAGAACGATGTTACCATCATAATCAGACCGATTCCCCAAAAAGCTATACCTGGGGTTCGCAAGAAATGGGTTAGCGGAGCAACCATCATCTCATTAATCCCCGTACGAATTAACACTTGACTCATCGCTACAATAATTGAAATGATCATAATGGTGCCCATCAATTCCTTCGTAGCATAAATAAATGAATTGAAAACACCCGATACAGATCCACTTAATGACTCTGTAGCAAGCAGGCCAAGCACAAAGATTCCCGCTACACATATCATCGTAGTATCCCGTCGCTTAATTAAAATCGCCATAATGAACACGATAAATGCCAAATACACATAGTGGATTGCGGTCAATTGAATGCCAATCATCACATCACACCCTTCTCCCTAAACCTGTAGTGGTGCTATATGATATGCGGGGGCATGGGCATGCGTTCAGATTGTTCTACATATGATTTCCTAGTAATCCACGCGGTCGAGCATTCATCCCATTAGCATAAAGATGGGAGGTATCTCCCAAGGCTATGCATCTTGGAAGCGCATAATGCTGGCTTCGTTCCTCGAACAAGATCGTTGACACTGAACTTGGAGCTATCCAGAATGAAGACCAAGCCAATGACAATGGAATCTGTAACATATGTGAAAGCCATGCGAGACCGAACCCACCGTGACATACCATAGCAATCTTCTTCGTAGATGGTTCCATGATCCGATAGAGACCCTTCTCCCTCTGATAATGATGTCGCAACAAGAATTCATCAGAAGAAGCTTGCAACTCACTGTATCTCATTCTGAATTCCTCTTGCTTCAACCAATGATCATTCTGGTCACTCCAGATCCGTCCTCCACTGGACACCTCAGGAATCTGTTCTCCTGGATAATCCCATATTGGTCCTATACCCTCTTCCATCTTAATCCCTGACCAATCCAATTCACGCGTCCAAGCTTCCATTTGAATCGTAAGTCCTGTTTCCTTGGCAATATAACTTGCTGTGGTCTGTGCTCTACCGAGCGGTGAAGCATACAACTCATCTAGACCAATGGAAGCCATACGCTGTCCCAAAGCCGCAGCCTCTTGATGTCCGAATTCCGTTAAATCATCGATAGCATAATCCGGGTCGGCGTGACGTATAAGAAATATTTGCATATCTACATACTCTCCTTTATTTATTTCTCTCAAGCTGAAACGGCTACGCCGTCCTTTAAAGGACGGTATCCGTCTCTGCCGAAATATAAGTGTATAAAGTATGAAGTCAAACTTATACTTTCTTATATTTTAAGAAATATCCAATCTTATGGTAATCGATAGAAGGCGAATCGCTTGCCATAACGAAATGGCTCACTCATCTGATCCAATGCTTGTGTGATTTCGGGATCCAGAGGAATAGCCATACTTTTCAAGTTATCCTCCAGTTGATCTACACGCGTAGCACCTACAATAACTGTCGAGACAGCAGGTCGATCCATAAGCCATGCAATGGAAAGCGCACTAGGACTATAACCACAATCGGTTGCTAGCTTACTAACATTCTGTCCAAGGGTAATCGTTCGATCATCCAGAAATCTTCTGAAGTTAGGGTCTGTATCTGCTCTAGAGCTTGAGGGCACCTCATCTGCGGCAAAGTATTTGCCCGTCAAGATCCCTCCAGCTAGCGGAAAATAAGGAATAATACTTACACCCTGATCTATACACATCGGGATAAGCTCCCGTTCGGGTGTTCGATCTGCGAGAGAATAACTAACCTGATCAGAAATATACCGTGTAAACCCTTTAAGTTCGCTAATCCCTAATGCCTTCATCAATTCCCATGCAACATAGTTAGATGCTCCAATATAAC
Organism: Paenibacillus crassostreae; assembly: GCF_001857945.1. Taxonomy (NCBI): domain Bacteria; kingdom Bacillati; phylum Bacillota; class Bacilli; order Caryophanales; family Paenibacillaceae; genus Paenibacillus; species Paenibacillus crassostreae. The sequence goes on along the minus strand of NZ_CP017770.1, from coordinate 2,782,496 downwards.
GAACTTTTCCAGAACGAACCATATCATCTAAAGTACGCAATGTTTCTTCTAGTGGCGTGTTGGGGTCAAAAGTATGAATCTGATACAAGTCAATATAATCCGTTCTTAAACGTCTAAGACTTTCCTCCAATTCTTGTTGAAGGTGGCCACGTGAAGATCCTCTACTATTCGGACCATTCCCTTTCACTAGACCCGCCTTTGTCGCTAATACAACTTCATGGCGTTTCCCGTTCAGAGCTTCCCCAATGATTCTCTCCGATTCAGAGCCCGCGTAGATATTAGCCGTATCTAAGAAATTAATACCACTGTCCAAGGCATGATGGATGATCTGAGTGGACACGGCTTGATCAGCACGTTTCCCAAATGCATTTGTACCCAATCCTAATGCGGATACCTCGAGTCCACTATTACCAAGTCGACGATATTTCATACTTCTCCACTCCTTCTCTCACTATTGTGAACTGACATTAAGACTTGTTAGCTCAATGATTTCATCGATAAAAGATTGTAGAGTACCCGTCAGGTAGGCATCATTCCGACGGATAAATACCGTCGTAATGTTCTGATACGGTTGAGGTAAACGGTGACAATGTACCGTACCCTTGGCTGCCAGATCTGTAACAGACGATTCAGGAATAACCGTTATTCCAATACCTGCCGCGACACTCCCGATAATCGTTCCAAAGGTGCCAAACTCCATCACTTGCTTAGGGATTATTCCTTCGATTCTCATCCAACTCTCTAATCTCTCACGATATCCACAGCCTTTTTTATAAAGTAACAACGGCTTTCTTGTGATATCTTCCATTGATAAGGAGCTACTCCTAGAGACAAGCACCAGCTTCTCGCTGATCACCTCGATCTGATCTATTAAAGGATGCCTGATCGGACCTGTCACGAATGCGCCATCCAGCTTCATATCGATAACATCCTGCACGAGTTGCTCCGTCACACCAGCCTGCAACGACAATTCCACATTCGGATACTTGCGATAATAAGTAGATAGAATAACCGGCAGGGCATTCACCGTCTCCACAATCCCAATATCAAGAATACCCGAAGGTTCACTCGCCTGACTGAACACATCCTTCATTTCATTAACTTTCGATAAAATATCCCTAGAATATTCAAGTAGTCGTTTGCCCTCCGTATTCAAGGTCATACCACGCTTATGCCGGTAGAACAACGGTGTCTGAAGCTCCTTCTCCAACAATTTAATTCTCGCTGTTACATTAGATTGCACATAGCTTAACTCTATCGCTGCCTTACTCACACTTCCGTGCGTGGCAACACTTTGAAAAATAGCTAAGTCATTAAGCTCCAACCTACTTCACCTCTGTTCATCAATGGCCTATTTCTATCATCATTATAAATGATATCAAAAACCACTTTCAATCATTTTACGAATGAATCCCACTCTTTTATTATTTATATTTAGGAATAGTACAAATTTACAATACAAAAAATTAGAGAAGGCAGTGGGGGAAGAAATCATCATGGCTAAGAAGCAAATCATTACAGGATCAATTCTATGCTTGATTGCAAGCATGTCATGGGGAGCTATGTTTCCCGTTGCACACATTGCGCTACAAAATATCAATCCATTTTATTTTTCACTTATCCGTTATTCTATCGTCAGCCTCATCCTTGTCATTCTGCTCTGGGTGAAAGAAGGCCGAGCCGCTTTTCGCTTAGAAGGAAGAGCAAAATCACTTCTCTTCTATGGAACAATGGCCTTTACGGTCTACAATATGTTGGTCTTCCTTGGACAACATCTTATGGGAGATGCCGGTACGGTTGCTGCTTCAATCATGGAGGTACTGATGCCAATGATCTCCATTCTCGTCTTGTGGATCACCACCCGAAATAAACCACAGAAATTTATGGTGACAAGTATCGTCATGGCTTTGATTGGTGCGTTACTAGTCATTACCAATGGTAAACTTTCTTTCTTCATGATGGCTGGTCAACATCTATTGCCATTGCTCCTCATTTTCACAGGCGTTGTTGGATGGGTATTATATTCGATGGGCGGAGATTCATTCAAGGACTGGTCCCCTCTACGTTATTCAACATTAACCTGCGTGCTTGGAACAGGAGTATCCATGATCTTCGTAGCTTCTGGTTCTGCTTTACAACTTATTGCTGTACCCTCATGGCAAGATATTTTGTCCGTTAAATATGAGATGTCATTCATGGTATTATTGCCAGGACTTGTTGCTTTGCTAAGTTGGAATGCAGGAATCAAAATGTTATCTCCACTAAATGGTATTCTGTTCATCAATTTCGTACCGATTACTACCTTTATTCTAATGGCACTGCAAGGTTACGATATCAGTATGTACGAAATAAGTGGTACTCTTATCATTATCTTTGCACTGATCCGGAACAATGCTTATGAGCGAAAAGCTTCAGCAAACGCTAAAATAACAACTAAAAGGCGAATCCCTTTACCAACGAATCTGGAGAATTATCAGGAGAAGAGCGTGCATTAATTGCATGTTCTTCTTTTTGTATGAATATTTTGAAAGATTATTTCAGCTTACTTGTTTCAAATTAGTCTAATTATCATTAAATATGCGTATCTTATTAAGATCTTTATTCTTCTAAAAAAAAGTAAGGGTATAACCTTTCAAAAGGTATTGACAAAAAGAAATCAGTGTATTAATATTATCTCATGTTCAAAATATCATAATTTAAGATGGTTAAGGATTGTTACGGAATTAAGGAAAGTATGGCCTCAACCCTCACATATTTGTTACATGAATCAGTTTCATAATCGCCTATTAAATAGATTTGCATAATTATGAAATTGATTCTTACAAAATTTTATTGAGGCAGTTGATTAGAAATCCCTAGTTATAGCAATTAATAATAAATAGGGACTATACCATTCCAAGATAAAGGAGCTGATCCTTTCCAATCATTCGAATAACACAATATTTTATAGGCGGTGCAAGTTATGGGTATCTTAAATAAATTATTTGGTACATCAACCAATCAGGAGGAAAATATAATGACTAAGTTAAACATCGGTATTATTCTAGGAAGTACACGTCAAGGACGTGTTAGTCCACAAGTTGGAGAATGGGTGAAAGGTATCGCTGACAAGCGTGGGGATGCTAATTATGAAATCGTAGATATTGCAGAATTCAAATTACCATTTCTAGGCGAAGCTGATCCTGGTCCAGGTGCTGCAGCTTGGTCAGCAAAGCTATCTAGCCTTGACGGATTCGTATTCATTACTCAAGAATACAATCACAGCATTACAGCAGCTTTGAAAAATGCATTGGATTTTGCGCGCGATGAGTGGAACAATAAAGCGGCGGGTATCGTAAGTTACGGTTCCACTGGTGGAGCTCGTGCAGCGGAACATTTACGTGGGATTCTAGGTGAGTTACTAATCGCAGACGTTCGTGTACATCCAACACTATCATTGTTCACAGATTTCGAGAATGGATCTGTATTCAAACCAGCTGACCTGCATCTTGATAATGTGAATGCTATGCTTGATCAAGTTATCGCTTGGAGCGGTGCATTGAAAACTTTAAGATAATAGCAAACATCTCAATGTATTATGAAAGAGAAGGATCATCCATGATCCTTCTCTTTTTTTGCGTATTCTTCATATCTGCCTAGATTTGCAATCTCTTCATAAAGCTTTACAATAAATATTAGAATCCCTGCTCAGTTATTGAGCTAGATCCATTCAAATATGAAACCAAAGGAGCGGTATGCAATGATCGTCGTAACGAATAGAATTAAAGTAACAAAAGGAATGGGTGCTGCCATGGCCCCAAGATTTACCGCACCAGGTCCATTGGACTCTTCAAAAGGGATTATTAAAGTAGAGGTGTTGTTAACACAAAATCTAGAAGAATATGATGAGTTGAACGTGAATATGTACTGGGAATCGCAAGATGACTTTATGGCATGGAGAAATAGTGACGCCTTCAAAGCTTCTCACAAACGTCCAGAACCAGATTCTGCAGAAGCTAAAAAAGCATCCCCGATCCTGGGTAGTGAAATGATTACGTATGAAGTGGCTACTACGAGAGAAATCTCTCAATAATATATAACTCATTACAAAGGCTAAATATCTATATATAATCTTCTAAGTCATATATTGAACATTGAAAAGGGACATTTCATGAGAAAATGTCTCTTTCCTATGTTCTGAACCTCACTTGTCATCACGTTATATTCCTAGAACACTTCAGAGTATTCATGTTGTGGTAGGAAACAAGTTATTATATGATAAGATCTGTACATCCCACTGAGTCACGGGGATAAAGACACCACAATAGATGCGAGGTAAATCATGAATCCAAGAGACTTATCATATACAATGCCACCCGAATGGTCCGAACATTCACGTACATTCATTTCTTGGCCTGTCCAAGATTCAATGTGTTACCCTGATAATTATGAAGAAGTATGCAAATCATACACCCTGACCATTCAAGCCATTGCTGAATTTGAACCTATCACTGTGATCGTGAATCCATCTGATATGGATGGTGTACAAGCCTTGTTCTCGGACAATAATCAAATACAATGCTTAAGTATTGAACATAATGATGCTTGGCTTAGAGATAACGGGCCAACCTTCATTGTCAATCAAGAGGGTGAAGTAGCAGGAATCAACTGGGGCTTCAACGCCTGGGGTGGAAAATACTCCCCTTGGGATTTAGACGATCAAGTAGCTCCTCAGATTCTTGAACATTTTGCTATTAGAAGATTTGATGCACCTCTAGTGATGGAAGGGGGTTCGATCCATGTCGATGGAGAGGGCACACTCATCACTACAGAAGAATGCCTACTTAATCCCAATCGAAATCCACATTTGAATCGCCAACAAATTGAGGACATACTGAAACAGTTCCTCAATATTGATAAGGTTATTTGGCTAACAAGAGGGTTGAGTGGTGACGAGACGGACGGTCATGTGGATAATATCGCATGTTTCGCTGCACCGGGGAAAGTAATCCTACAGGTCTGCGATGATCCTACCGATGAGAATTACGAGATCACTCAGGAGAATCTACGTATACTTCAACAATCTTATGATGCTAAGGGTAGGAAGCTTGAAGTTATTCCAATCCAACAGCCCCCTTATCGGGCTCACGGGGAACAACGCCTTACCTTAAGTTATTTGAACTTTTATTTCGTGAATGGTGGAATTATTTTGCCTGTCTTTGGTGGAACTGCAGTAGAAACAGATCGGCTTGCCGCTGAGAAACTCAAGATGGTATTCCCAGATCGAACTATACGCACCGTAGACGGTATGGGTATTATCCGTGAAGGTGGCAATGTGCATTGTACAACGCAACAGATGCCGTAATATACCAAGCTTTTTAATACAGCAAGGAGGAACAATAGATGCGTTTAGTCAAAGTAGCAGCTACACAAATGAGTTGTTCATGGGATATTGAAGATAACATTCGGAAGGCGGATGCATTAGTTCGAGAAGCTGCCCAACAGGGCGCTCAAATTATTCTCCTGCAAGAATTGTTCGAGACTCCGTACTTCTGCCAGAAGGAGAAATCGGAATATTATCAGTATGCAACAGCGCTTGAGGACAACCCAGCGATTAAGCATTTCCAAGAGGTAGCTAAGGAATTGAACGTTGTGTTACCCATTAGCTTTTATGAGAAAAAAAATTATGCGAGATATAATTCATTAGCAGTTATTGATGCAGACGGTGTAGTGCTAGGACATTACCGTAAAAGCCATATTCCAGATGGCCCAGGGTATGAAGAGAAATTCTACTTCAACCCTGGCGATACAGGATTCCAAGTATGGTCCACCCGATACGGGAAAATTGGCGTAGGCATTTGTTGGGATCAGTGGTATCCAGAGGCAGCTCGTTGTATGGCATTAATGGGTGCTGAGTTACTCTTCTACCCTACGGCAATCGGTTCAGAACCTCAGGATAGTAACATCGATTCTAAGGATCATTGGCAGACCTGTATGCTCGGACATGCTGCGGCTAACCTGATTCCAGTTATTGCATCGAACCGCGTGGGTGTGGAATCCGATGAGGATTTCAAGATTACCTTCTATGGTTCCTCATTTATTGCGGGACCTCAGGGGAATAAAATTACAGAAGCTGGTCGTCAGGATGAAACGGTATTGGTTACAGAATTTGATCTAGATGAATTGGAAATTCAACGTCTAGAATGGGGCGT